>JAFOCX010000211.1 GCA_017380975.1 Lachnospiraceae bacterium | reverse complement strand
TTTGCTTCATCCAGGTTGTCATTCACTCCCTGAACAAGGCTGTATTCAAATGTCAATCGTCTGCCTGTTTTTTCAAAGTACTCCTTACATGCCGGAAGAATCTCTGACAGAGAGTACTTATAGGCGATCGGCATTAATGTCTTTCTTACTTCGTCATTCGGTGCATGAAGAGAAAGTGCCAGTGTGACAGACAGCCCCTCTTCTGCAAACTTTTTAATACCCGGGACAATACCGCAAGTAGATACAGTAATATTTCTCTGACTGATATTCAGACCGTTTTCATCGCTGATCAGATGCAGGAACTTTACAACATTGTCATAGTTGTCCATCGGTTCGCCGCTTCCCATGATCACAATATTGGAAACGCGCTCTCCGGTTGTCTGCTGAATACGATAGATCTGATCCAGCATTTCACCTGCAGTCAGGTTTCTTGTGAGACCATCCAGCGTGGAAGCACAGAATCTGCATCCCATGCGGCATCCGACCTGGGAAGAAATACATACCGAGTTTCCATGTTTATAACGCATCAAAACACTCTCAATAATATTTCCGTCATTCAGACCAAACAGGTATTTTCTTGTTCCGTCAATCTCAGATTCATACATCTGCACAATCTGGTGTGATGTATAATCCGTATGCTCTTTTAACATCTCTCGGAAACCTTTGGAAAGATTCGTCATATCATCGTAAGATGGAGCCAGTTTCTGGTGCATCCACTGATACAGCTGTTTTGCACGGAACGGTTTTTCTCCCAATTCCTTGACGAACTCGGTAAGTTCCGATAGATTCATTGATTTAATATCTTTTTTATCCATATATTTATCCCTATGCTTCTCGCTCAAATGATGCGATAAAGAAACCGTCGCACGGGTGAATACCCGGAAGCAACTGAATCTGATTCTCTACACAGTCTTTTTTTAACACTTCCGGAAGTACGGAAGCGATCTCTTTCTTTTTAAACGGAAGATGCTCTAAGATCCAGGCAGCATTCTCTTCATTTTCTTTTTTGTTGATCGTACAGGTACTGTAGATCAGTTTGCCGCCCGGTTTCACATATCTGGACACAACAGAAAGGATCTCTCTCTGAAGTTTTGCAAGTTCATCCAGTTCTTCTTCCTTAAGTCTCATCTTAATATCCGGCTTTTTACCAATAATTCCAAGACCGGAACACGGAAGATCTGCCAATACGATGTCTGCTTTTCCTTCCATCTCCGGATCGAATTCCGTCGCGTCCCATACTTTGGTCTGCATATTAGTAAAGCCGCATCTTGCAATATTCTCTTCCACAAGCATGATCTTATATTCAGTCAGATCTCTGGATTCCACCAGACCGGTTCCTTCCATCAGATCTGCCACATGCATGGATTTACCGCCCGGAGCACTGCAGACATCCAGTACAAAATCTCCCTTTTTCGGATCGGCAAGCGTTCCTACAAGGGAAGAGCTTGTATCCTGAACGGTGATCAAACCATCCGCAAATGCTTCCACAGGCTCTAAATAGTCATAACCGGTGATTGCAAGCATGGTATCGGACAATACAGATGTTTCTGTATGTATGCCCTGGGAGTTCAGGCTGTCCCTGATCGTATCCACAGATGCACGGCTGGTATTGCAGCGTACCGTCAACGGACGATCTTCCAGAAATGAGGCTGCTATCTGATCTGCTATTTCTGTTCCGTAGTCCTGCTCCCACATGGAATACATCCACTGCGGAATGGAATACCGTTCCGCAGGAGATGTAAATGTCAATTGTTCTTTTTCTCTTGAGATATTTCTGAGAACACCGTTCACAAAACCGGTCAGTCCCTGGAATTTTCTCTTCTTTGCCAGTTTTACTGCTTCGTTGCAGACCGCAGAATCCGGCACACGCTCCATATAAAGGATCTGATAAACCGACATCCGAAGGAGCGTGCGGATCACCGGTTTCATCTTATTAATTTTCACTTTAGAATATCGATTGATCACAGAGTCGATCTGAATCAGATATTCCAGAGTACCTTCTGTGATTCTTGTTATAAAAGCCCTGTCCTGTTTCTCCAGATACTGGTATTTCTCCAGCGCCTGTTTCAGAACCAGATGGCTTAAATTTCCTTTTTCCAGAATCTCCATCAAGATATCCAGGACAATTTCACGGCTGTTTGTATCAATCATCACGTCTTCTTCCTCCATAAAGGATCACTAATCTTAAAAGCTGTAACATAGAAGAGGCTGCCGCTGCAACGTAAGTTAACGCAGCCGCACTTAACACACTTCTCGTACCACGTACTTCCTCTCCGGATAAAATCCCCTGGGAATCCAGAAGTCTCACGGCTCTGCCGGAAGCATTAAATTCGACCGGAAGTGTTACAAGCTGGAATAATACTGCCAGCGAGAACATCAATATACCGATCTGACACAGCGGAGAACCAAGTCCTCCGATCATGAGGCCAAACAAGATCAATGGCCAGGAAATCTTTGATCCAAAGTTTGCCACCGGAACCAGTGCGCTTCGGAATCTCAAGGGTGCATAACCTTCGTTATGCTGCATGGCATGTCCGCATTCGTGGGCTGCAACACCGAGCGCTGCTATGGATGTAGATCCATAGACAGATTCGGACAGATTCACCACTTTGGTTCGCGGATCATAATGATCCGTCAGACTTCCGGACACGCGGCGAACCGTCACATCATAGATTCCCTGTGAGTGCAGCAGTCGCATCGCTGCCTCTGCACCTGTCATACCTGTGCGGCTTCTCACTTTTGAATACTTATTATAAGTGGAAGTCACACGGCTCTGTGCCCATAAAGAAATAACAACACCAATGAGGACTAAGATGATCGTCGGGTCAAAGCCGTAGCCATACCCATATCTCATACCACCGTAGCCCATACCATAACCGTACATAAGCAATTCTCCTTTCGGCTAACCCTTTTTTACGGCTTTTTCATACTATAAACCAAATACTGTCTGGTCTTCTACTGTAAATCCGCGAAGGAATGCAGCAGTTTCCATACGTTTCTTACCTTCTAACTGAAGTTCTGTAATAGAGAGGAAATTCTCTCCGCACTCCACCAGAAGTTTGTCTTTTGTCACAGTGACACGACCCGGATTTCCGGTGCTTTCTCCTGCAACTACATCTGCTGACCAGATCTTCACAGTCTTCCCCTTAAGACTTGTGTATGCGCTCGGCCACGGATTTAAGCCGCGGATCAGACGCTCGATCTTCACAGCTTCCATATGCCAGTCGATCTCACCCATTGTTTTCTTAAGCATCTTTGCATAAGAAGTGGTGGAATCTCCCTGCGGAGTTCTCGTGATCGTTCCATTCTCCATCTTCTCCAAAGTGGACAAGATCAATTCGCCGCCCAGAGCACTCAGTTTATCAAACAGACTTCCGCCTGTTTCTTTTTCATCTAATACGATCTCTGCTTTTTCCAGCATATCGCCTGTATCAAGGCCTTCGTCCATGAGCATGGTTGTTACACCGCTGACTTCTTCGCCGTCGATCACCGCCCACTGGATCGGAGCCGCACCACGGTACTTCGGAAGCAGGGATGCATGCACATTGACGCAGCCGTACTTCGGGATATCCAAAATCGCTTTCGGAAGGAGCTGACCGAACGCAACCACAACGATCACGTCCGGATCCATTCCTTTCAAAAGTTCAACAAACTCAGGATCTCTCGCTTTTACAGGCTGATAAACCGGAATCTCATATTCCAATGCCTTTTCTTTAACCGGAGTATACTGCACGGCTTTTCCACGCCCCTTCGGCTTATCCGGCTGAGTCACAGCCGCGATCACCTCGTGACCTCCCTTAACGAGAGATTCCAGCGTTGATACCGCAAAATCCGGTGTTCCCATAAAAACGATCTTCATATTATTCTTCGTCCTCGTCCTCTTCTACTTCCTTATCAACCAGCTCGCCCTCTACTTTTGTAACATAGAGAATACCGTCTAAGTGGTCGCACTCGTGCTGGATGCATCTTGCAAGAAGACCTTCACCTTCGATGATGATCTCTTCCATATTTTCATTGAATGCTTTTACTTTTGCATAGTTTGCTCTTGTAACCTGTCCGCGTTTACCCGGTACGCTTAAGCAGCCTTCCATACCTGTCTGCTCACCGGAAAGTTCGATGATCTCCGGGTTGATCATTAAGTACTGATTGCCGTCACCTACGTCCATACATACGATACGTTTTAAAATACCAACCTGCGGAGCAGCGATACCAACACCGCCTGTCTCATACATAGTCTCGAACATATCTTCAATGATCTGAAGAGTGCGCTCGTTTACTTCTTTTACCGGTTTGGAAATCTTTCCTAATACTTCATCGCCGATGGTTCTAACTTCTCTGATTGCCATAATTCTTTTCCTCTCTTTATAAATCGTATTGAAAACTGATATTTTTAAAACAATCCATGGTATCTTCCAAATTCTGGGCATACTTAAGGACTTTTAATAGTATATCATAGTTTTCGTGCTTTATATATAAAATTTTTCTGTAAATATCATTAAGTTTATAAGGGGATGCATCGACCGGACCGATGACCGTAAAATCTTCAAATCCGTACTGCTTCATCACTTCTTTATGGAACTGATTCACTGCAGAAGAAAGTACAGTCTCCTGCTTGGAAGACAGGGTGACTGAAAGGATTCCGACAGCCGGAGGATACCCCATCATCTTTCGATACAAGAATTCCTGTCGGTAAAACTGCTCGTAATCCTGTTCTGCTGCGGAAGTGATCGCATAATGATCCGGCGCGTATGTCTGGATCACCACATCTCCCGGCAGTTCGCTTCTTCCTGCACGTCCGGACGCCTG
>JAFOCX010000210.1 GCA_017380975.1 Lachnospiraceae bacterium | reverse complement strand
GATGCTGCCTTTTCTCTTAATAATCTTGCACTTTTCGCAAATCGGTTTTACTGATGATCTTACTTTCACAGTAATATCTCCTTTCCTTCGTAGTCTGTTCCCCTCTGTCCTTCCGGTTTACACACCTAAGCCCGGATCTCGATTAGAAAACAGCATTACGGGTTGCCAATACCTGTATATAGACACCCTTAACGGGCATAATACAAGCGTTCCAACAAAGTTCGCTTGAGCATTATACCATCATTACCCTTGAAAATCAAGTATTTTTTCAACTAATTTTTTGTATTTTTTCCTGTACTTTCTTGGCATTTTTACCAAGAAATCAGGCCCAATCCGTTGTTTCACTGAAATACGGAAAACCCGAACTCCGCTTCTCTTCGTTTGGGTAGCGAAAAATCATAAGTGATTTTTCTTATTTGTCTCTCCAGATGATACGGCCCTTGGATAAGTCATACGGAGACATCTCCAGTGTTACCTTATCGCCCGGAAGGATTCTAATATAGTTCATGCGGAGCTTTCCGCTGATTGTAGCAAGAACTTTGTGACCGTTCTCTAATTCTACCTGGAACATAGCGTTCGGAAGTTTCTCAACTACAACGCCTTCGATTTCGATTACATCAGCCTTAGACATACTTCTCATTACCTCCTGTACGATCTTTGTACTACTGTCTTGTTCTCTTTATCACTTGGATATGCTTTTTATTTTTTCGGAGCACTTTCCCATCCTCACGGATCAGGAAAGCATATTCTCCGCAGTCTTCTTTTATGACGTAAGTCTTTCCTCTGTCATTGCCTGCCAGGGCTCTGGCCTGCCAGCCTGATCTTAACTCCATGGAATTCCTCCTTATTCTGCTTATTCAGCATCCCCTTTATATAAGGTAAGGATTTCCGGCTCACCCTCGGTGATCAGAATCGTATTTTCATAGTGAGCAGACAGGGAACCATCTTCTGTCACAACTGTCCAGTCATCGTCCATCCACACTACTTCCGGGCCGCCGGCATTGATCATCGGCTCGATCGCCAATGTCATACCCGGACGAAGTAAAATGCCTTTTCTCTTCATTGCGAAGTTCGGCACCTCCGGATCCTCATGGAGATGGGTTCCGATTCCGTGACCTACCAGATCACGAACCACACCGTAGCCAAAGCTCTCGGCATAGGACTGAATCGCCGTTGAAATATCATTGAGGTGATAACCCGGTTTTGCGAACTTGATTCCTTCGAAGAAGCTCTGCTTGGTTACCTCCATCAACTGTTTCGCTTCCGGTGTTACCTCTCCGATCGCCCATGTTCTGGCCGCATCAGAATGGTAGCCCTGATAGATAACGCCTGCATCGAGGCTTACAATATCGCCCTCTTTTAAGATTCTGTGACGATTCGGGATTCCATGTACGACTTCGTCATTGACGGAGACACAGATGGAGGCCGGATAGCCATTGTAATTCTTAAAGGAAGGAATGCAGCCGTAGCTGCGAATGATCTTCTCACCCAGACGGTCAATATCCAGTGTGGACATGCCCGGTTTGAGTGCTTTGCGTAACTCCTCATGAGTAGCAGCCAGGATCTCTCCTGCTTTTCTCATCAGTTCAATTTCTCTCGGCGATTTAATCGTTACTGCCATGTTTTTATGCTCCTAAAATATTGGTGATATCCTGGAATACATCTTCCATATCTTTTGTACCGTCAACTGTGCGTAAAATTCTCTGCTTGCCGTAGTACTCGATCAGCGGCTGTGTCTGGTTGTGGTAAACTGCAAGACGTTTCTTTACCGTCTCCGGCTTATCATCGTCTCTTAAAAACAGTTCAGATCCACACTTATTACAGATGCCTTCTGTCTTCGGCGGAGCGAAAACCATGTGATAGGTCTGACCACAGCCTGAACATGCTCTTCTACCAGACATACGAGAAACTATTCTTTCATCCGGCACGTGAACGTTGATCGCATAGTCCAGAGTTTCGCCTCTGTCTCTTAATGCTTTTGTCAAGCTCACAGCCTGCGGAATCGTACGCGGAAAGCCGTCCAGAATGTAACCCCCATCACAATCCGGCTGACTAAGTCGATCCATAACAAGATCGATCGTTAAAGAGTCCGGAACTAACTGTCCCTTATCCATATACGCTTTTGCTTTATTTCCCAATTCCGTACCTGCTTTGATGTTTGCTCTAAAAATATCCCCTGTAGAAATATGCGGAAGATCATACTTTTCAGCGATCATCTCCGCCTGTGTTCCTTTTCCGGCACCCGGTGCACCTAACATAATAATCTTCATGAGATAACCTCCATGGGCTTCATGAGCCAAAAAGACACAGTTATCCGAAAAAACGGGCGAAATCAGATTCCGCCCGTTTCGGATATATTACGATACTGTTATCATCGTTTCTTACTAGTCATTTAAGAATCCCTTGTAATTTCTTACAAGCATCATGGATTCAATCTGCTTAATTGTCTCGAGGACTACACCTGCTACGATAATTAAGGATGTTCCGCCGAAGGAAAGGCTGCCTACGTTGAAGAGACCGGATGCAATGATCGGTACAAGGCAGACAATGATAAGACCACATGCTCCGATAAATACGATGTAATTTAATACGTCGTCAAGATAATCGGATGTTGGCTTACCCGGACGGATGCCCGGAATAAATCCGCCTGCTTTCTTCATATTATTAGCAACTTCCATCGGGTTAAACGTAATGGACGTATAGAAATATGCGAACAGTACGATTAATACGATATAAACAATCAGACCCAGGGAATAGAGCGGAGCTTCCGGTCTAAACCAGTTGCCTGAATTTAACGCCATGATGATCTTACCACCGAATGTAGAATAATCGATAGTGAAGAACTGTGCGATCATAGACGGCATAGACATAATAGAGGATGCAAAGATCACCGGGATAACACCAGCTGTGTTAACCTTAAGCGGAATGTGGCTGGACTGACCGCCAATCATTCTGCGACCCTGCATTTTCTTACTATACTGTACCGGAATGCGGCGTACCGCACCATTTAAGATAAGAACGAATACTACAACTGCTGTGATGATTGCAACAATAATAATTGCTGCCACTGCTGCTACTGCAACAGACTTTCCGGACATGAATCTCTGATACAGGGACATGAAGTCCTGCGGAAGACCGGAAACTACATTCAGCATGATGATAAGGGATACACCGTTGCCGAGACCCTTTTCAGTAATCTTCTCACCAATCCACATCAGAAGCGCTGTACCGGATGTCATAGCCGCTACAACGGTTAAGTATCCCCAGAAATTTCTGTGCTCTGCAAGGATCAGACCCTGACCGCCAAGACCTACGGCCATAGCAGTGGACTCGATCACAGCAAGAACAACTGTTAAATAACGAGTATACTCATTAAGCTTCTGTCTTCCATCCTCACCTTCTTTCTGCATTTCCTCTAATTTCGGAATTGCAATTGTAAGAAGCTGAATAATAATGGAAGATGTGATATACGGGCTTACACTCAGTGCAAACAGGGACATGGACGCGAAAGAACCACCAGTGATAGCGTTCACGAAGCCCATACCGGAAGCATCAAGTGCCTCAAAAAAACCTGCCAGATATGCTGAGTCAACGCCCGGAATCGGAAGGTTGGAACCAAACCGAATTAACACGAGCATTAAAAAGGTATAAAGAAGTCTCTTACGGACTTCTTCAACCTTTAAAGCTCTCTGTAAAGCTTTTAACATATTAGATCACCTCGCAGGTACCGCCTAATGCTTCAATTTTTGCTTTTGCAGCCTCACTGAATGCGTTAGCCTTTACGTTAAGTTTCTTTGTTAACTCACCGTTACCAAGGATCTTAACTGTATCCTGCGCGCTTTTAACGATACCAGCCTCAACTAAGCAGTTGATGCATACTGTGGAATCGTTCTCGAATCTCTCAAGAGCGGAAACATTAACACCGATCATTTCAACACGGTTCATGTTCTTGAAGCCTCTCTTCGGGAGACGTCTATATAACGGCATCTGACCACCTTCAAAGCCCGGTCTTGTAGCACCAGAACGTGCTTTCTGACCCTTGTGGCCGTAACCAGCTGTTTTACCATTACCAGAAGCGTGGCCGCGGCCTCTTCTGAAATTATCGCTATGTTTGGAACCTTCAGCAGGACGTAAATTGGATAAATTCATCTCTGCACCTCCTTACTTTCTATCAGATATTAGATTTCTTCAACTTTAACCAGGTGTCTAACACTCTGGATCATGCCTCTTACAGCACCGTTATCCGGCATTTCAACT
>JAFOCX010000209.1 GCA_017380975.1 Lachnospiraceae bacterium | reverse complement strand
GACAAGCCGAGAGACGGTATTGATTTCTTCCCGTTAAGTGTAGAGTTTGAAGAGAAATTATACGCAGTAGGTAAGATCCCGGGCGGTTTCAATAAGAGAGAGGGTAAAGCATCGGAGAACGCAGTTCTTACAGCTCGTGTTATCGACAGACCGATGCGCCCGTTATTCCCGAAGGATTACAGAAACGACGTTACATTAAACAACCTTGTTATGTCCGTTGATCCGGAGTGCAGCCCGGAACTGACAGCTATGATCGGTTCTGCGATCGCAACAAGCATTTCCGATATCCCGTTTGACGGTCCGTGTGCAACAACACAGGTTGGTATGATCGACGGCGAATTCGTGATCAACCCGACAGCTGCTCAGAGAAAGGTTTCCGACCTTGCTTTAACAGTAGCTTCCACAAGAGAAAAAGTTATCATGATCGAAGCTGGTGCAAATGAGATTCCGGAGCAGAAGATGATCGATGCGATCTTCACAGCTCACGAAGTTAACCAGGAGATCATCCGATTCATCGATAAGATCGTAGCTGAGTGCGGCAAAGAGAAACATTCCTATGAGAGCTGTGCAATTCCGGAAGAATTATTTGCAGCGATCAAGGAAATCGTACCGCCGGCAGAAATGGAAGAAGCAGTATTCACAGATGAAAAGCAGGTTCGTGAAGAGAACATCAAAGCGATCACAGCTCGTCTGGAAGAAGCTTTTGCTGAGAACGAAGAGTGGTTACCGTTAATCGGTGACGCTGTTTACCAGTATCAGAAGAAGACAGTTCGTAAGATGATCTTAGTTGATCACAAACGTCCGGATGGCCGTAAGCTTGACCAGATTCGTCCGTTAGCAGCAGAGATCGATCTTTTACCGAGAGTTCACGGATCCGGTATGTTCACTCGTGGACAGACACAGATCCTCAATGCATGTACACTGGCTCCGCTTTCCGAGGCACAGCGTCTTGACGGTCTTGACGAGAACGAGACAACAAAGAGATACATGCACCACTACAACTTCCCGTCCTACTCCGTAGGTGAGACAAAACCGTCCAGAGGACCGGGACGTCGTGAGATCGGTCACGGTGCACTTGCAGAGCGTGCTCTTGTTCCGGTGCTTCCGAGCGAAGAAGAGTTCCCGTATGCAATCCGTACTGTATCCGAGACTATGGAGTCCAACGGTTCCACATCCCAGGCTTCCATCTGTGCATCCTCCCTGTCCCTTATGGCAGCAGGTGTTCCGATCAAGTCCATGGTAGCAGGTATTTCCTGTGGTCTCGTAACAGGTGAAGCAGACGAAGATTACGTATTATTAACTGATATCCAGGGTCTCGAGGACTTCTTCGGCGATATGGACTTCAAGGTAGGCGGTACTCGTGAGGGTATCACAGCGATCCAGATGGATATCAAGATCCATGGTCTTACTCGCCAGATCATCGAGGAAGCAATCGCACGCTGCCGTGAAGCTCGTCTCTTCATCATGGACGAAGTTATGGCACCGTGTATCGCAGAGCCGAGAAAAGAACTTTCCAAGTACGCTCCGAAGATCACTCAGATCACAATCGATCCGACAAAGATCGGCGATGTAGTTGGTAAGCAGGGTAAAGTAATCAACAAGATCATCGAGGAAACAGGCGTTAAGATCGACATCACAGATGACGGTGCAGTAAACGTTTGCGGTACAGATCAGGATATGATCAACAGAGCAATTGAGATCATCAGAAACATCGTAACAGAGGTGGAAGCAGGTATGATCTTCACAGGTAAAGTTGTTCGTATCATGGAATTCGGTGCATTCGTTGAGCTTGCTCCGAACAAAGATGGTATGGTTCACATTTCCAAACTTTCCGATAAGAGAGTTGCAAAAGTTGAGGATGTTGTAAACATCGGCGACACAGTAACAGTAAGAGTTGCAGAAGTTGACCGTATGGGCAGAATCAACCTGACAATGAGACCGGAAGATATGACATGTGAAGTTGAGAAACTTGCTCAGCCGGCAAAACGCGAAGAGCGCAGAGACGACCGTCGTCGTGACGACAGAAGAGGCAACGACAGACGTGATCGCGGCGAGAGAAAAGAGCGTTCCGAGAAGAAGGACGACGCTGAATAATTGTAATGTGCCAAGCACAGGACAAGTTCTCTAATAAATGAATGAAACAGACCGCAGGGCGGGAATTTGAAAAGATTCCTGTTCTGCGGTTTTTTGTTTTTCAATTTCTTGGGATCCGGAAGAAATAATTCCGACTTTCGAAAGAAACATGATATAATGAACCTATATAAATCAAAGGGGGAACGTGTATGAATCTCAAAGGTATTAAGGCAAACTTTCTCGGAGACAGCATTACAGAAGGTCACGGCGTAACGGATACAGAGCACAATATCTACTGGCAGCGCTTAGGTGAGGCATGCAGCCTTGCAGAATACAGGGGATATGGAATCAGCGGCACCCGCATTGCCATTCAGCATACGGTATCAGATGAACCGCGCTGGGATCTGAACTTTATTTCCAGAGTAGCAGAGATGGATCCGGATGCAGATCTGATCGTGGTATTTGGAGGAACCAATGACTTTGGCCACGGTGATGCACCGCTGGGGGTGATGAGTGATCGTTCTCCGTACACATTTTATGGTGCATGTCATGTGCTGATCCGGAAACTTCTTGCAAAATATCCGGATGCTCAGATCGTATTCATGACACCGCTGCATCGGATCGTGGAGGAACGAGGGGAGCGCAGACTGAAAGATTTCGTGGATGCGATCCGACGTGTGACAGAATTCTATGGAATTCCGGTTCTGGATCTGTATGCCACAAGCGGCCTGCAGCCTCAGGTTGACATTATCATGCAGAAATTTTGTCCGGATGGTTTACATCCAAATGACGCAGGACAGGAGAAAATCTATAAGAGATTAAGAGGATTCCTGGAGTCTTTATAATATAAAATATATTAATATAAATCAGGTGTTAATTTTTTGCTAAGTTTTGAAAATTAACACCTTTTCGCATTTACAACAGAAAAAACTATGCTATACTTAAGAAACTAAATTTATAGAAAGGTGTTAGGTACAATTGCATTCATTACGTTCAACATTTAAAGAAAAATTCAGCGAAACTTTAAAAGCAGTTTTTCCGATTTTGCTGATAGTACTGATTTTATGCTTCTCGATTGCACCAATTCCTCCGAGTATTCTGATGACCTTTTTGACGGGAGCCGTGCTTCTGGTTGTCGGAATGTTGTTTTTTAACGTTGGTGTGGATCTGTCTATGACCCCGATGGGTGAGCGTGTCGGTACGATCATGACAAAGTCCAAGAAATTGATCATCGTTATCCTGATCAGTTTTATTATGGGGTTTGTGATCACCGTTTCTGAACCGGACCTTCAGGTGCTTGCACAGCAGGTTCCATCTGTTCCGAACCTGACCTTGATCTTAGCGGTGGCAGCAGGTGTGGGTACATTCCTGGTATTTGCACTTCTCAGAATGTTGTTTGGAATCGCGCTTCCAAGGCTTTTGGTTCTTTTTTATGTAATTATTTTTGCACTTACACTGTTTGTTCCGGCAGATTTCCTGGCAGTCGCCTTCGACTCCGGCGGTGTAACAACCGGTCCGATGACGGTTCCGTTTATCATGGCATTCGGTATCGGTGTTTCTGCGATTCGAAACGATAAACATGCCGCGGATGACAGCTTCGGTCTGGTTGCGATGTGTTCCATCGGACCGATCCTCGCAGTTCTGCTTCTTGGCATGATCTTCCATCCGGAGTCCGCGGAGCAGGTATCGGAGTCCATCCCGGTGATCAATGATACCGTGGAACTGTGGAGATTATTTGCAGTAGAACTTCCGCATTATTTTAAGGAAATGGCAGTTTCTCTGTTCCCGATCATCTTCTTCTTTGGATTGTTCCAGCTGGCAGCAAGAGAGATTAACAAACGTTCGCTGATCAAGATCGGTATCGGTCTTGTGTATACATATATCGGTCTGGTACTGTTCCTTACCGGTGCCAATGTCGGTTTCATGCCGGCAGGTAATTACCTCGGACAGACCATTGCAGGACTTTCCTATCCATGGATCATCATTCCGATCGGTATGCTCATCGGTTATTTCATCGTAAAAGCAGAGCCGGCCGTTTTTGTTCTGACCAAGCAGGTAGAGGAGATGACTTCCGGCGGAATTTCCGCAAAAGCGATGGGAGACAGTTTGTCCATCGCGGTGGCAGTGTCCGTCGGGCTTGCTATGACGCGTGTGGTAACAGGCATTTCTATTATGTGGTTTTTAGTACCGGGCTATGCCATTGCCCTTGGTACGTCCTTCTTTGTGCCGAAGATCTATACTGCGATCGCCTTCGACTCCGGTGGAGTTGCATCCGGTCCGATGACAGCGACCTTCCTGCTTCCGTTTGCCATGGGTGCCTGTGAAGCCTTAGGCGGAAATATCATTACCGATGCGTTTGGCATCGTAGCGATGGTTGCCATGACTCCGCTGATCACAATCCAGGTAATGGGTCTGATCAGTAAGAGGAAGGAGAAAAAACTTCACAAAAATATTGCAGATACAGCAGTATTTACAGGTGCAGATATGGGTGTCGATCTGGAGATTATCGAACTGTAACAAGATAGAAATGAGGATCCTATGGGAAGTTTAAATTTAATGACGACGATCGTGGATCGTAAGATCCTGAATCGGTATATGGAATTATATCAGGATAATGATCTGCATGTGGCCTTCTTATCTCTGGGTTACGGTACTGCGTCCAATGAGATCCTGGATTATCTCGGGCTGGAATCCAACCAGAAAGCCGTTTCATTCTCCATCGTGGAAGAAAAAACATGGCTGACGGTAAAGCGCCAGCTGGAGAAAAAACTGAAGATCGATGCACCGGGCGGCGGTATTGCATTTACGATCCCGCTCAGCAGCATCGGAGGAATGAAACAGCTTCAGTTCTTATTGGAGACACAGGATTATCAGAAAGAGGAGGAGACCACTTTGAAGAATACAGATCATCATCTGATCATTGTGATCACAGAACCGGGTTATACCAATATGGTTATGGATGCAGCCAGAAGCGCAGGCGCTTACGGCGGAACGGTGATCCATGCAAAAGGAACCGGTATGGAACTGGCTGAGAAGTTCATGGGCGTATCCCTTGCTTCTGAAAAAGAGCTGGTTCTGATCGTGACGCAGACGGAATTAAAAAATCCGATCATGCAGGCCATTATGAAGGATGCAGGTCTGCAGACAAAAGCAAAATCCATCGCATTCTCTCTTCCGGTAACGGATACAGCCGGACTGAGATTAGTTGAAGATTAAT
>JAFOCX010000208.1 GCA_017380975.1 Lachnospiraceae bacterium | reverse complement strand
TGGTAAGATTCGTAGTTCTCAGCATGCAATGACGTTTCATGAGATCGAGGCCAAGAAAGCGGAGATCAAGGCAAGGATACTGCAGAGGAAGCAGGAAGGCCCGCGTGATTTCGGGACGATTCGGAAACCATCTGTGAGTTCGACAATGACCGGAGCAAAAAACATTAAGAATACCGAGGCGAATCGAAAAAAGATGATCGCAGCGGTAACTGCAGTGATCGTAACGATTATGCTGCTCGTAACATTTGTTATGATCGGTGTCATCAACTCTATGAATGATGCGCTCTACGGAAGTTGGGGCGAGCCGGTTCCGGAGCCCTTAGCAACGGCTCCTGCGTTGGAAACACCAATTGTAGAAATCCCAAGCCCGGATCTGGATGATTATTTTAATCTTCCGGTTCCTGCGGAAACTGACGCAGGTGAGATGGAAGAGTGGGAAATGACAGATGATGAGGTTCGTGAACTTGGCACTGCCTGCAATGGTTTTGGCCACTTTCCGATGATCTTTGATGATGTGAACGAAGTCCTGTTTGACTGTATTCGGGATGCGGGATATGGCTGGTCTATGAGCGCATACAGTTACAATCAGTTTATGGATGAATATACCTGGTACGAAACGGTGTATGAACTCACGATCCGAAATGCAGATGAATACGCCGGATTTCTGAATATTGATGTGGATACTGCAACAGGAGAAATCCATGGAATTGAGCTGTATACAGAATATGAAAAGGGATTTTTTGAAGTGGCAGATATCGTTGTGAAGTTCCTGGAGAAGATCGGGGCAGCAGAGAATCTGCCTGACGGAACGGAATTCTTTGAAACTGCGTACAAGAATCAGGGGGATGCAGGTGTGTGTCTGCAAAACGGACTTGAGGTGGTGTGCAGTATTCCGGACGATGAGTTTGATATTTACCGTATGGCGATCTATGCGCCGGGGTATTATACGATTGTTGAATAAATGGATATTTCATTGAGTCAACTTGGTGATAAAGAGTCCCGGGCTGATAGGAATTTTCAAGCGGACCCGCTTTCGCTCAGAGAATTGCGTAACGGTACTAAGGCGCTGAAGCGCCAAGTACCGACGGAATTCTATGGTCCTTCTTGAAAACACCTGTCAGCCCGGGACTTTTTAAATAGCCAAGTTGACTTAATTAAATACCAGTAAATACAAATCCATACAGCAACCGGCGATAATGAGAAAATTGTTATATTAGATTTGTAAAGACTAATAAGAGCTATATCTGATAGAAAATCCCGTACATATCACAAATAATAGGTTGAACGACTGCGCTTCACGAGTTTTGCGCCCTTACAGAGGTCGCAGCGTCCTTATCGCGACTGGCGTAAGGGCGAATAAAACGATGTGAAGCAAAGGTAGTCAACCGTAATTTGAGATAGTACGGGATTTTCTACAGATAACTCTTTATTATTTTTACTAATCTAAATATCTATTTTCCTAAGCTGCCAATGAAAATACATAGATTTACGTTGACACATTACAGTGTTATCATTTATGATTAAAGGAAATTCGAGTAAAATAAGCTGGGTGAAAACCGGCTTTGAATGTAGTCCGACATAGAGGGGGAAAACGACCATGAATGGTGCACAGGCAATGATTAAATGCCTTGAAAACGAAGGCGTAGAGATGATATTTGGTTATCCGGGTGTGGCTATCTGTCCGTTTTACGATGCTGTGCTGGATTCTGATATTAGAACTGTCCTCGTACGATCTGAGCAGAATGCAGCCCACGCGGCAAGCGGTATGGCCCGCGTAACAGGAAAGGTGGGCGTCTGCGCAGTGACAAGCGGCCCGGGTGCGACAAACCTCATTACCGGTATTGCGACAGCGTTTGCAGACAGTATCCCGATGATCTGCATTACCGGTCAGGTAAAGAGTGAGCTGATCGGAAGTGACGTATTCCAGGAAGCCGATATCACAGGAGCAACAGAGTCTTTCGTAAAATACAGCTATCTGGTAAATAATGTCGAGGATATTCCGCGCATTATGAAAGAAGCATTTTACATTGCCAATACAGGAAGAAAAGGTCCGGTTCTGATCGATGTTCCGATCGATATCCAGCAGGCGACCATCAAGAAATTCAAATATCCGGAGGAGGTTTCCCTTCGTACATACAAACCGACTATTAAGGGGCACGCAGTTCAGATGAAGAAAGTAATGGCGGAGCTGGAAAAAGCGAAACGTCCGGTCATCTGTGCAGGCGGCGGTGTCCTGTTAAGTGATGCAGTAAAAGAGATGCGTGAATTTGCGCACAAATATCGTGTTCCGGTGGTTTCCACCATGATGGGTATCGGCGCGATGCCGACACAGGATGAGTTATACTTCGGTATGGTAGGAAACAACGGTGCTCCGTATGCAAACCGTGCCATGAATGAGGCAGATATGGTTATCATGGTAGGTGCCCGCGTAGCAGACCGTGCGGTAAATCAGCCGGAGATCATTACAAGAAATAAGATTTTGGTTCATATGGATGTGGATCCGGCGGAGATCGGTAAAAATGCAGGACCGACAATCCCGCTGGTAGGAGATGCAAAACATATTTTTGCAGATATGCTCCAGACAGAGATCGATGCGGATCATGAAGAGTGGATCCAGACGCTGACCAGTTATACCAAATCCATGGCACAGAGAAGAAATCCGGACCCGATGTATGTGGATCCGGCAGCGTTCGTGCGTAAACTTTCTGAGAAAATGGATGAAAACGGCATCTATGTAGCAGATGTAGGACAGAACCAGATCTGGTCCTGCAGAAATTACCAGATGCGTGACGGAAGTTTCTTAACATCCGGCGGTATGGGAACCATGGGTTATTCCATTCCGGCTGCGATGGGTGCGAAGCTCGGCTGTCCGGACAGACAGGCAGTAGCTGTCTGCGGCGATGGTTCTTTCCAGATGTCCATGTGTGAACTGGCGACGATGCGTCAGCATGGAGCGACTGCGAAAGTGGTTGTTATGAAAAATGGTTTCCTTGGCATGGTGCGTGAGTATCAGACCAAGACATACAACAATCGTTTTTCTGTTGTAGACCTTTCCGGAAGTCCGGACCTCTCCAAGATCGCAGAGGCATACGGAATTCCGTTCATTCGTGTGACAAATATGCGTGAGGCTGATGAGGCGATTGAACGCTTCTTAGAAAAAGATGAAACTGTACTGATGGAAATCTTAGTCCATCCGCTTGACATGGTATAGGAGGGGGAGACTTATGAAAAAGATTTATTCTGTATTAGTAGAAAACCGCTCCGGTGTCCTGTCGAAGGTTACAGGTCTGTTCTCCAGACGTGCATTCAACATCAACAGCTTGGTTGTAGGCGAGACCGATG
>JAFOCX010000207.1 GCA_017380975.1 Lachnospiraceae bacterium | reverse complement strand
GATCTGATAACTAATGGTCCGGTCTCCACAAAGCGGACCGATCATCTTCTCTTCTTCACTTACCAGATACGTATAATGATGCGGATCCATGACGGATTCACGGATCGCCAGACGAGCATGTTTATGGGCAGTCACGATATCATAACCGATTCCCCATCCAATGTGAGTCGAAAATGGAAGCACTTCATATAAATAGGACGTCAGAAGGCAGGTGGTATTGTTTGAAGTCAGTTTCTGGACTGTCGCACGGGACGTTACTGCTTCAAATGAATCATTGTCCCGCCGCAATACAAACACCATGTTCTGCTCTGAATTGAACTGTTCCAGTCGCTCCTTCAAAATCGTATACTCTCGCTCTGTCGGCTGGTCCTTGTTGATCCGGATCACACAGCATGCCGTCAGCGACTTTTCCATTTGAGCGATCTCAATATCATGCAGCAGGTTCAAAAATCCTTCCATGATGGTAGCCGGACACGGCTGAAACAAGATGTGGGGAATCCGTTCTTTCTCCATCCATTTTGCCAGATTCGTAACACGGGTCACAGCAATTTCCAGTTCTCCGTTGTTCCACTTTTCACGATATCCATCCATCAGCCTGTCATAAAAAGAATCGAAATCTTTTCTGTAAGCAGAATAATCAAACATGATCTGAAGTTCCGGCATACGATCTTTCGGAAAAACCTCTCGAATGTATTTAACCATACGTCTGTCTTCCACTTCCAGACTGGCCGTATCAAAATATACACGCTGAAAATTCAGGTGTGGATTTTGTGCCAGTAAACGTGCAACCAGCAGATAGACATCGCGGTCCTGCATTTCCAGATAATGATGCGGAACGTCCATGCATGGCAGATTTCGTTTTACATGATCATACGGCAAACGTCCGCTGAATAAAATACCGTCAAACTTTTTCGCATGTTCCAGATAAAGCTCCGTTAATTCCGTCATGGATGAATACGGATGGTACGAAATATCAGCATATTGGCTCATCTGTTCCTGGACCAGCAATAAGTTTTTCAGTGACTCACTTGCTGTAAAAATACCGACTCGTTTTCTCATAGAATCTTCTCATTCTCCCTATTCGGTCTTTTGTTTCTTGTCCTTAGAATACCACAAACATTTTTCCGAGTAAAGAATAAAGACTTTATAAAGACATATTAGATCATTTTAGACTTAATACATTCTTCTACGTCCTTAATAAGTCCAAATCATTTCCTTGTTTTTGTATAATTTTTACAATTTCAAAACTGCATTCCAATGCTATATTGACACATTTTACCAATATATGCTAGAATTTAATTGCTAAACACTCGTTGTTTTATGAACTTAATAACAAATCATATAAAAGAAGAGGTAATGTATTATGGCAATCACAAAAAAAGAAGCCCTTATGGCGATTGATCGTGAACGTGAAGCGATCTGCACAGCAAGTGACCTTGTTTGGGATAACCCGGAAACAGCGTTCCTTGAGTACAAATCCATGGAAATCCTTTGCGATCTTCTTACAAAAGAAGGCTTCGAAGTAAAACAGAACGTAGCAAACATCCCGACAGCATTCACAGGTACATTTGGTTCCGGTAAGCCGGTGATCGGTTTCCTTGGTGAGTACGATGCACTCTCCGGTATCAGCCAGGTAGCAGGCTGCGTAGAGAAAAAACCGTTAGTAGAAGGCGCAAACGGTCACGGCTGCGGTCACAACCTTCTCGGCGCAGGTTCCATCGGCGCTGCGATCGCTATGAAAGAGTATCTTGAGAAAAACGGTAAAGAAGGTACAGTAGTATTCTTCGGCTGCCCGGGTGAAGAAGGCGGTTCCGGTAAAGCATTCATGGCAAGAGACGGTGTATTTGACGACGTTGATTTCGCGATCACATGGCATCCGATGGATACAAACGAAGTTTGGGTAGGAAGCTCCCTTGCAAACTATCAGGTATCCTACCGTTTCCACGGTATCTCCTCTCACGCTGCAGGTTCTCCGGAAAAGGGCCGTTCCGCTCTTGATGCCGTTGAGCTTATGAACACAGGTGTTCAGTACTTAAGAGAGCATATCATCCAGGAAGCAAGAGTTCACTACGCGATCACAAATACAGGCGGTTTCTCCCCGAACGTTGTTCAGCCGTATGCAGAAGTTCTTTACTTAATCCGCGCACCGAAGAACGATCAGGTAAAAGAGATCTTTGAGCGTATCAACGATATCGCAAAAGGTGCTGCTCTTATGACAGGCACAAAGATGGAGATGGAATTCATCAAGGCATGCTCCAACCTGGTTGACAACACAACTATGCAGGAAGTAATGTACAAGAACGCTCTTGAAGTTGAGAGAGAAGGCTATACAGAAGAAGAGATGAAACTTGCTTCTGAGTTCTACGCTTCTTTAGGCAGCAAGAAACTGGATATCCAGGCTGAGTTAAAGAACTATGAGAAGAGCCACAAGGCTGCTGCTGAAGCTGTTATGGCTCCGTACGCAGATGCTCCGATCAATGATTTCATCATGCCGCTTGCTGACGTAGAAGGCTGCTTAGCAGGCTCCACAGACGTTGGTGACGTAAGCTATGTTTGCCCGACTGTACAGTTCAAAGGCCTTACAGAGGTTGCAGGTACACCGGCTCACACATGGCAGTGGACAGCACAGGGTAAATCCTCTATCGCTCACAAGGGTATGATCTTCTCTGCAAAGGTTATGGCTGCTACAGCGATCGATATGTACGAGGATCCGGCGAAGATTGAAGCTGCGAAGAAAGAGCTCAACAACCGTCTTGGCGGCGGCAAATATGAGTGCGGTATCCCGAAGGATGTTGTTCCGCAGGCGATCAAACCGAAGAAGTAATCTTATTATGATCAACAAACGCCACCAGTTCCGATTGGTTCTGGTGGCGTTCCATACATTTATTTAAGGTAATACCATGTCAAAAAATAAAGCAAAATTTCATTATGCGTGGCTGATCCTGATCACCTGCTGTATGATGCAGGGATCCGGTCTCGGACTGATCAGCAACTGTGCCGGCGTATTTTACTCTCCGGTCAGCCAGGATCTCGGAGTGGAACTTGGAAAGTTTTCCTTCTATCGCACGCTCGCTACCATGAGCCAGGCGATTGTGATCCCGTTCGTAGCAAAATCATTCCGCAAATATGACGTCCGCATGCTGGTTAGTGTGGCAACGGTTGTCATGGGCGGATCGAATATCCTCATGGGTACATTCAACGAGCTTTGGCAGTTCTATCTGTTTGGAACCATTCAGGGCTGTGCGGCTGCATTCATCGGTATGATCCCGGCTCCGATCCTTCTCGGTAACTGGTTCTACAAGAGCACCGGAACCGCGCTCGGTATCTCCGCTGCCAGTGCAGGTCTTGTAGGTATGCTGGGAAGCAGTGCCCTTGGAACATTGATCCCGATGCTTGGATGGAGAACCTGCTATACACTCATCGGTACTTCCATGATCGTGCTGGTGCTTCCATTCTCTCTGTTTGTGCTTCGTTACAAACCGGAAGATCTGGGAATGCTTCCGTACGGTGCAGACGAAACTTACGTGCCTGTGAAACCGGTAAAGGGCGCGGCAAAGAAAGAAAGTCTCGGATACTTCCTCAAACAGCCGCTGTTCTTGATCTCCCTGACTGCATACACCTGTGCGATCATCAGCTCCTTCCTCAATCAGTACCTTCCGTCCATCGGTCTGTACATCGGAATGGAACTGTCAATTGCAGCGACTCTGACCTCTTTGGCGCTGTTCACAAACATGGCAACCAAGCTTTTCCTTGGAAAACTCTGTGACTCCTACGGTGTCATCAAGATGTTTATCCTTTCAACAATCATCGCACTGCTTGGCCATGTCCTGATCTTTATGCGCCTCGAGCCAACTTTGATGGCCGGTTCCTTTATCTACGGAATCACCATGCCGCTTTCCACCGTTACGATGCCGCTCTTCTGCAGATTGTTCTGGAAAGGCGATACCTATGCAAGCGGTTATTCTTACGTATCCATGCTCGGACTTTTGATGTCAGCGCCGTTCATAACTATATTTGGAACCATGTACGACATGACCGGAGATTATACTCTGACCATCCTTTCTGCAACAGCAGCAATTGTGGCTGTGCTTGTCATGGTTGTGATATCGATTCCGCTGATCAAAAAGGAAGAGAAGGCCTAATGAATAAGGAAAATAGATATTTAGATTAGTAAAAATAATAAAGAGCTATCTGTAGAAAATCCCGTACTATCTCAAATTACGGTTGACTACCTTTGCTTCACATCGTTTTATTCGCCCTTACGCCATTCGCGATAAGTGCGCTGCGACCTTTGTAAGGGCGCAAAACTCGTGAAGCGCAGTCGTTCAACCTATTATTTAAGATAGTACGGGATTTTCTATCAGATACAGCTTTTATTATTATTTACAAATCTAAACATACCATTAATCCTAAAACCTCACAAACATCTATGAATGTTAGTTACTTGCGCATTGTGCGATTATCGATAT
>JAFOCX010000206.1 GCA_017380975.1 Lachnospiraceae bacterium | reverse complement strand
TCCTCAGCGAGTGCTTTTCCGCCTTCGCCGCCCTTTGCCCAAACTTCGGAAAGAGCTACGTTAACGCCAAGCTCATGACATTTCTCTTCAACAAGCTTTAATTCTGCCTCAGTATCTGTAGGGAACGCGTTGATCGCAACCACACACGGTAATTTGAATACCTTTGTGATATTCTCAACATGCTGAAGGAGGTTCGGAAGACCTGCCTCGAGAGCAACAAGGTTCTCATTGTTGAGGTCAGCCTTTGCAACGCCGCCGTGGTGTTTCAGAGCACGTACTGTTGCTACAACAACCACTACGGACGGTGTGAGACCTGCCATACGGCACTTGATATCAAGGAACTTCTCAGCACCAAGGTCAGCACCGAAACCAGCCTCAGTTACTGCGTAATCGCCTAACTTCATCGCCATTCTTGTTGCTGTTACGGAGTTACATCCGTGAGCAATGTTCGCGAACGGACCGCCGTGGATGAACGCCGGTGTACCTTCGAGAGTCTGAACCAGGTTCGGTTTTAAAGCATCTTTTAAGAGGGCTGCCATCGCACCCTGAGCCTTTAACTGACCTGCAGTTACCGGCTTGTCATCATAAGTATATGCAACGATAATTCTGGAAAGTCTTTCCTTTAAGTCTGTGATATCGCTTGCAAGGCAGAGTACCGCCATTACCTCAGATGCAACTGTAATATCAAAACCGTCCTCACGCGGAGTTCCGTTCGGTTTTCCGCCAAGACCGTCTACGATATTTCTAAGCTGTCTGTCGTTCATATCAACAGCTCTTTTCCATGTGATCTTTCTCGGATCAATGCCAAGGCTGTTGCCCTGCTGAATGTGGTTATCTAACATTGCAGCAAGAAGGTTGTTTGCAGCACCGATCGCATGGAAATCACCTGTAAAATGAAGGTTGATATCCTCCATCGGAACTACCTGTGCATAACCGCCGCCTGCAGCGCCACCCTTTACACCGAATACCGGACCAAGGGACGGCTCACGAAGTGCAACCACAGACTTTTTACCGATCTTGCGAAGACCGTCAGCAAGACCAACCGTTGTTGTTGTCTTACCTTCACCTGCCGGAGTCGGGTTAATCGCTGTTACAAGGATCAGTTTGCCGTTCGGCTCGTCTGCCTTGTCTCTTAAAAGAGCATAGTCAACCTTTGCCTTGTAGTTGCCGTACTGTTCCAGATATTTCTCTTCTACACCTGCAACAACTGCGATCTCAGTAATTTTCTTTTTCGTGCACTCCTGTGCAATTTCAATATCAGACTTATAAGACATTAGAATTCTCCTACTTTCTTAAAACTCGATGCGGCCGACAGAAGGTCTATCGGCCGCAAAACATTTCAGTGAAGAGTTCTTCCCAAATAATTATTTTACAGCGGAGGAATCCTTCAACTGTACATCATGTGCACCGCCCTCAACGATGGAAACTGCGGAAACAAGAGTTAATTTCGCCTTGTCGCGTAACTCCGGAAGAGATAACGCGCCACAGTTACACATTGTAGAACGGATCTTAGCTAAAGTGATAGCAACACCATCAGAAAGAGCGCCTGCATACGGAACGTAAGAGTCTACACCCTCTTCGAAGCTGAGCTTGCCTGCGCCGCCAAGGTCATAACGCTGCCAGTTACGAGCACGCGCACTGCCCTCGCCCCAATACTCTTTCATGTAATTGCCATTTACCATAACTTTGCTTGTCGGGGATTCGTCAAATCTGGAGAAATAACGGCCTAACATGCAGAAGTCAGAACCCATAGCAAGAGCCAGAGTCATATGATAATCATGTACGATACCGCCGTCGGAGCAGATCGGTACATAGATACCTGTTTCTTCGTAGTATTTGTCACGCTCTGCTGCTACATCGATAACTGCTGTAGCCTGACCGCGGCCAATACCTTTTGTTTCACGTGTGATACAGATGGAACCGCCGCCGATACCGATCTTAACGAAGTCAGCACCAGCCTCTACAAGATAACGGAAACCTTCACCGTCAACAACGTTACCAGCACCAACTTTAACTGTGTCGCCGTAGTGATCACGGATCCACTTTAAAGTCATAGCCTGCCACTCGGAATAACCCTCGGAAGAGTCAATAACGAGTACGTCAACACCAGCCTCTACAAGAGCCGGAACACGCTCAGCGTAGTCACGAGTATTGATACCTGCACCAACGATGTAACGTTTGTCGGAATCTAATAACTCTAACGGATTGCTCTTATGGAAATCATAGTCCTTACGGAATACGAAGGAAACCAGATTGCCGTCTTTGCCAACGATCGGAAGAGCGTTTAATTTGTGCTCCCAGATGATATCGTTTGCTTCTTTTAATGATGTTCCTTCCGGAGCATATACGAGCTTCTCTAACGGAGTCATAAATGCAGATACCGGAGTAGTCGGATCCATACGGCTTACACGGTAGTCACGGCTTGTAACGATACCAAGTAATTTGCCTGTGCCTGTACCATCATCAGTAACAGCCATTGTGGAGTGGCCTGTACGCTCTTTGAGAGCAACCACTTCTGCCATTGTATTGTCAAGACGTAAGTTGGAATCGCTCACTACGAAACCAGCTTTGTTATTTTTAACGCGACGAACCATCTCTGCCTGCTGGTCGATCGGCTGAGAAACATAAATAAATGCGATACCGCCCTCTTTCGCAAGAGCAACACCCATCTTCTCGCCGGATACAGACTGCATAACTGCAGATACCATCGGAATATTCATTGTTAACGGACACTCTTCGCCAGCACGTTTGTTGTATTTAACAACCGGAGTCTTCAGTGTAACATTTGCCGGTGTACACTCTTTGGAAGAAAAGCCCGGAACTAATAAATACTCATTAAATGTACGGGACGGTTCGGAATAATAAAATGCCATTTCTATCTACCTCGCTATCATTTGTCGTATAAAACAGTTACCTACTCTAAAATCTAATTTTATGCAAAGAACAGCTCAGAAAGAGTCATCGGATCGATGTACTGACCATCTTTATAAACACGCATATTGCCGGATGCGATCTCGTCGATGAGCATTACATTGCCGTCTGCATCATAACCATACTCGAACTTGATATCGTAAAGAACCATGCCTTTTTCTTTCAGGTCATCTGCAACGATCTGTGTGATCTTCTGTGTCATATCTTTCATGGAGTCATACTGAGCCTCTGTCATAACGCCTAATGCTGCAAGAGCATCTTTTGTTACGAGCGGATCGCCTAACTCGTCGTTCTTAAATGTTGTCTCAACGTAAGCCGGAAGATCTGCACCAGCTTCGATGTACTGACCATAACGACGGATGAAGCTTCCTACTGCTTTATGACGGCAGATAACTTCGAGACCCTGGCCAAATACTTTTGCCGGAAGCACTTCCATTGTTGTATCTTCAAGGTTTGCGTTCACATAGTGTGTTCTGATGCCAGCTGCATTGATCTTCTCGAAGAAATAGATGGACATACGAAGGTTTACATCACCAACGCCATCGATTGTAAGACCAACGGAGTTCTCGCCCGGATCAAATACGCCGTCTTTGCCTGTGCAATCATCTTTAAATTTTAAAAGATAGTTGCCGTTCTCAAGTGCGTAAACATTTTTTGTCTTACCAGTGTACACAAGTTTCTTCTCCATAGTAGATTCTCCTTATTTAATATAAATTACAACCTTTTACTAATCAGGTATTACCTTTTTATCCATTATAATTATAACGGATTGGCATGACATTTTCAATATCTCGTTTATCGTTTTATAGACGAAAAATTTGCAGATAAAAGTATATGATTCGGCAAATTTCACATACCATTTTATTTTCAGCTTTTTAGCGAGGTTTTCTGAAAAACAAAAAAACCGACACTCCAGGCGATCTCTTGCCCAGACGGTCGGCTATCTACAGTCACACTCCCCGTGGTTATCCACTTTTTCCGTCAGTCGTGTGACATTTGTCATGTTATCACAACTTTTTCGGAAAATCAAGTGTCTTTAAAAAGAATCCTGCAATCTGTTTTTCACAGACTGCAGGATCCCGGATTTGTTTGATTATGATTCTGTTTCCAGAGTTGTCATCTCGTATTTTTCAAGGATCACTTTCTGGATCATGTCGCGTGTTCCGGAATTGATCGGATGAGCGATGTCGCGGTACTCTCCGTCTGCTGCCTTTCTGCTCGGCATTGCGATAAACAGGCCCTTTTCCCCTTCAATGACCTTAATATCGTGGATTACGAATTCATTGTCCAGTGTGATGGACACGATCGCTTTCATCTTGCCTTCCTTCTCAATCTTTCTCACTCGTACATCTGTTACCTGCATAAATAACCTCCCCCTGATAGCTTCCTGCTAAACCCCTTCTATTACAATGTGTATCGCTCGTTCTCCTCAACGATGACCTTGATATCGTTCGGCTGTCCGATATAGGTTGTGTTCGCGCGGATCGTTGCACGGCTTTCTACGATACAGTTCTCAATGACGGTGTTATCCCCAATATAAACGTCATTGAGAATGATGGAATTTTTGATCACGCAATTGTTTCCGATAAATACTTTCTTAAACAGAAGGGAGTTCTCTACCTTACCGTTTAAGATACATCCGCTGGAAACAAGGCTGTTCTTCACATCTGCGCCCGGATTGTATTTTGCCGGCGGCAGATCGTCGATCTTGGAGTAAATATCCGGGTACTCTCTGAAGAAGTATCTGCGGATATCCGGTTTTAAGAAATCCATATTGGTCTGGTAATATGCATCTACAGATGCGATATTGTTCCAATAAGTTTCCATCTTATATGCGTAGATTCGTTTTACATTTTTGTAACGAACAAGAATATCTTTTACGAAGTCAAAGTGACCTTCTCCTGCGCTTCTCTCGAGCAGTTCGATCAGCTGACGACGACGGATCACGTAAATACCGCAGGAAATGGTTGTGGAATCTGCCACCATCGGTTTCTCTTCGAAATCAATGATCCTTCCGTCATCATTTGTCTTCACCATACCGAAACGTGTCACATCCACGCCTGCCGGCATGTCTTTGCAAACGATCGTAATATCTGCTTTTTTCTCAATATGATATTCAAGAACTTTGTTGTAGTCCAGCTTGTAAACACCGTCACCGGCTGCGATCACAACGTACGGTTCATGGCTCCTCTTTAAGAAGTCCAGGTTCTGGTAAAGGGCATCTGCTGTGCCGCGGTACCAGTCATTGTGCTCCGCTGTGATGGTCGGCGGGAACACGTAGAGACCGCCCTGTTTACGACCGAAATCCCACCATTTGGAGGAACTTAAGTGCTCATTTAAGGAGCGGGAGTTATACTGTGTCAAAACTGCAACACTCTGAATGTGAGAGTTGCTCATATTACTTAATACGAAGTCAACGCTGCGGAAACTTCCTGCGACCGGCATTGCTGCAATCGCTCTCTTCTTGGAAAGTTCGCGCATGCGCTTGCTGTT
>JAFOCX010000003.1 GCA_017380975.1 Lachnospiraceae bacterium | reverse complement strand
TTGTGAAACGAAGGTTTCTCTGAATAAATAAACAAGAATTCATAAAAATCAGATTTTCTGATATATGATTCATATATGATATCTATAAATGTATTGTTTATATCTATTGATTTGCTGGATAAGATACGGTAAAATATTATGATGGATTTTATTTTGCCAAAAATTAAGAACTAATAAATATTGAGTACTTTTTTGCAAAGGAGGAAGGCAATGATTTCACTCAAAATCAACAACCGGGTTGTTGAAGTGGAAGAAGGAAGCACGATTCTTCAGGCTGCTAAAAAGCTTGGAATTTTTGTTCCTACCTTCTGTTTTGATGATCTCGAACGTATGCCTGCCAAACATTGCAGCAACTGTAGTGAGTACGGTGACTGCAAGATCTGCTCCTGTGAAGTTGAAGGAGAACACAGTCTTCTGACTGCCTGCAACTCAGAAGCAAAAGACGGCATGGTAGTATGGACAGAGTCTCCGGAAGTGAAAAAAGCGAGAGTAAACATTCTGAAACGAATGATCGCTACACATCCGCTTGACTGTGTGAACTGTAAAAAGCTTGGAGCCTGCAAACTGCAGAAATACTGCGAAATGTACGGCTTAAAGGATCCGGAGTACGTGATTCCGTATGAGCATCGCGAGATGGATCTGACAAACCGTTTCTATTTCCAGGAAATGGATAAATGTATCCGCTGCGGCAAATGTGTAAGAACCTGTCGTGATCTGGTAGGTGTCAATGCACTGGCTATGGCTCAGAGAGGAAACGTAGCATACGTGATCCCGAACGGCGGCGAAACAATGGCAGAGACAGCATGTGTTTCCTGTGGAAACTGTGTATCTGTCTGTCCGGTAGGCGCTCTGATGCCGAAGTCTCAGCATGAATTCAGAGAATGGGAGACAAAGAAGGTTCAGACTACATGTGCTTACTGTGGTGTAGGATGTCAGATTGAATTTTCCGTAAAAGACGGTGTTCTTGTAGACGCAAAACCGGCAAACGGTCCGTCCAACCAGGGACTCCTCTGTGTTAAGGGAAAATTTGCTTATGACTTTATTAATCACAAAGATCGTCTGAAATACCCGATGATCCGTAAAAATGGTGTCCTGACAGAGTCTTCCTGGGAAGAAGCTCTTGATCTGGTTGCCAGCAAAATTTTAGAGGTAAAGGAAGAATACGGTCCGGATGCGATCGCAGGTTTCTCATCTGCTCGTACTGTCAATGAAGACAACTATCTGTTCCAGAAATTCCTTCGCGCAGCTGTAGGCACGAACAATGTCGACCACTGCGCCCGACTCTGACATAGCTCCACAGTCGCCGGGCTTGCGACTACGTTAGGAAGCGGAGCTATGACAAACTGCGTAACAGAGATTAAAGACGCAGACGTAATTTTCATTACGGGCTCTAACACATCTGAGGCACATCCGGTTATGGGTATGTATGTGCGTCAGGCCCATAATATGGGCAAAAAGATCATCGTTGCGGATCCGGTTCGTATTCCGCTTGCAGAGATTGCTGATATCTATCTGCAGATCAAACCGGGTACCAGCGTGGCACTCAGCAATGGTATGCTGAACGTTATCTTCGCAGAGGGTCTGGAAGATAAAGAATACATTGAAAAACACACAGAAGGTATCGAAGAACTGAGAGAGTTCGTAAAATACTATACTCCGGAGAAGACTGCGGAAATCTGTGGTGTAGATAAGGAACTAATCATTGAGGCTGCAAGACTTTATGCAAGCACACATCATTCCTATATTGCATATGCAATGGGTATTACCCAGCATGTAAACGGTACAGACAACGTTATGAGTTTGAGCAACCTTGCGCTCTGTACTGGAAATATCGGTAAAAAAGGAAGCGGCGTGAACCCGCTCCGTGGACAGAACAACGTTCAGGGTGCCTGTGATATGGGTGCTCTCCCGACAGATTATCCGGGATACCAGAAGGTATTTGATCCGGCTGTTCAGGAGAAATTCGAAAAGGCATGGGGCGTGAAGCTGAATCCGAACAAGGGTTATACTGTTACAGATACAATTCCGGCTATTCTGGAAGACAAAGTAAAACTGCTTTATATCATGGGTGAAAACCCGGCAGTTTCTGATCCGGATACTGCACACGTTGAGCATGCTCTGAAGAAAGCATTCGTTGTTATGCAGGATATTTTCCTTAACGAGACTTCTGAATTTGCAGACGTAGTATTCCCGTCTACAGCATTTGCTGAGAAAGACGGTACTTTCTCCAATACAGAACGCCGCGTTCAGAGAGTACGCAAGGCAGCAGCTGTTAAGGGCGAGTGCAGAGATGACTGGTGGACACTGATGCAGATCATGAACCGTATCGGATACAAGTGCCATTACGACACAGTAGAAGATATCTTCAATGAACTCAGAACAGTGACTCCGTCTTATGCAGGCATTACATATGCGAAGATCGAAAAAGATAACCAGGGTGTTCAGTGGCCGTGTCCGACCGAAGATCATCCGGGTACACCGATCCTTCATGTGAACGGACCGATCCGTAAGGGCGGTATTGGTCTTCTGAAGACACTGGAATGGAAACCGTCACCGGAAGCAGGCAATCCGGAATATCCGATTACTCTGACTACCTGTCGTATCCTGTATCATTACCATACAAGAACACAGACAGACAGAACACGTGCGGTTCATTTCACAGCTCCGAGAAAATGGCTGGAAATGGGTGAAAGTGATGCAATGGAACTGAAGATCCAGGATGGTGAATGGGTAAAAGTTTCCTCACCGAGAGGATCTGTTTACGTAGAAGTTCGTATTGTTGACACACTGCAGCCGGGCGTTGTATGGATGCCGTTCCACTATGCAGGCGGTGCAAACCACCTGACAGACGCACATCATCTGGATCCGATCAGTAAGATTCCGGGTTACAAACAGGTTGGTGTGAAGATTGAAAAAGTCAGCGCTGAACAGGCAGCAGAACTGACAAAAGAAGCTCAGAATGCTGAGATTGATTATTATATGAATGAGGAACCGGAAACTATTCGTTATAAAGAAGCATCAGTAGAAGAACTGATCGCAGAACGCGGCGAGTGAAAGGAATGTGAATACTATGTATGAAGTATATGGCGGCGTGCAGAAGGACGAGATCAGTATTATCATTGTCGGTTATAATTTCTTGTGTCCTCCGTATTATTCGATTCTTTAAGCTGCAAAATCAGCTGGTATTGAGATTCCTTCGTTTTTTT
>JAFOCX010000205.1 GCA_017380975.1 Lachnospiraceae bacterium | reverse complement strand
TTTTTAGCCATACTGATGCCCCCTTCTTCTGTTCTGTCGTACGGTTCTAAACCGCCTTTCTAGTCTCTTATATCATATCACATTTTATTGATAATTTTAAGTCTTTTCTTGATATTTTTATACTTTTTCCAGACCACTCATTATCACACTCCAAATCCAAAGTACAATTGATCATGTCCGTACAATAAATGTGGCAAATCCCTGCTGTCTCAGTTTCCGCTCCTGCGCGATCGCATTTTCCAGATTGCGAAATGCTCCCGCACGCACATAGTACAACCCGTTTTTCGCGATCAGAAACGCCGGATAACCGCGCTCCTGCAATTCTCTCAGTTCCTCTTCCGCATACTCCCTGCGTCGGAATACGCCTGTCTGAACCATGTAGAACCCTGGTTCCTCTCCGGTCGACGGCTGCATTTGTTCCTGCTCACGGAATGTCATTACCACTCCGTCCGCGATCGCATCCGCAGTCGCTGCAAGCTTCTCATCAAATAATGCATTATCCTCAGGATTGTCAATGAATCCCGCCTCGATCAAAACCGCAGGCATTTTGGTATTTCGAAGAACAACCAGACCCGGACGCTCTCTTACGCCCAGATCATTCCAGCCAATCCTGGCAACTTCCTCCTGAACATTCCGTGCCAGATGGCCGGCTTCTCCATCCAATGCATACACCAGAGTTTCCACCCCGGATGCGGTCCCCGGAACCGGCATCGCATTCCGATGCAGAGAAATAAAAAAATCCGCATCCGAACGATTTGCAATGGCTGCCTTCTCATATGGACTGTCATACACATCATTTACCCGCGTGTACTCTACCTGAATCCCCCTGCGTTCCAATGCACTTCCAAGATCAAACGCCAGCTGCAGAGTATCATTCTTCTCTTTTCTTCCCTCAAAAACCGCTCCGGGCTCCACGCCTCCGTGACCCGCATCTATGATCACCTTTCTTGCCATAAACAACCACCTTATCATTGCTTCATATTTATCATATGAACCAATCACAAAACAGGTTCGGGCAGCAAAAAAGCTGCCTTCGAAAACGAAGACAGCTTCTTATGATCATTTCTATTAAGAATAAATATGCGGTTTTACATCTGCCGGGATCAGGCACTCGTACTTCTGTCCTCGCATTCTCTTCGCAAACTCTGCTTTTGCCTTTTCAATCAGCTCCGGCTTCTCTGTGAGAGATTTTGCTGCATCTGCCAGTACCTCTGCCGCCAGAACTGCACCTTTCAGCGCAATACTGGATTTACCCTGACCGGTCCACTGCCAGCTGTGTGCACCTGCACCGTGGCTGTAACATGCTGTGGAGATCTGTGCTGTCGGAAGTACCCAGCTTACATCACCAACGTCTGTGGAACCCGGCTCGCAAGCCTCGTAGTGGATACGATCTACAAAGATGTCGCAAAGCTCAGACTCTTCGATATTGTCCTTCAGAGCCATGATGTCGATCACAGCACCCGGAACATTGTTCAGTGCATTTTCAAGCGGGAAGGACTCTTTGAATGCCTTCGCATACGCACGTTCCTCAGCTGTATACTCCGGAATACCGATCTTCAAGAAGGACTCCTTTAATACATCCTCCAGTGCAAAGTTCGGAAGTGTATCATACAGACCTTCGTCAAAGATAATGTCCACAGTTGTTCCTGTGATCATGGCAGCGCCTCTTGCCACATCACAAACACGCTCATAAAGTGCTTTTACTTTCTTCGCACTTGTAGAACGGATCAGATATTTTACGCGGGCTTCTGCCTGAACGACGTTCGGAGACTCTCCGCCTGTTTTTACAATTGCATAATGCAAACGCTCTGTCGGCTCGATATGCTCTCTCAGATAGTTTGCACCAACGTCCATGATCTCCACTGCATCAAGGGCACTTCTTCCAAGATGCGGAGCTGCTGCCGCATGGGAAGATACACCATGGAAATCAAAGAATGCCTGGATACAAGCCTGGCTGGAACCGGTTGTTACCATATGGAAATTGTCCGGATGCCATGTGAGCGCCACATCTGCATCATCAAAGAAACCGGCTCTCGCAAGGTATGCCTTACCGCTGCCGCCTTCCTCAGCCGGACATCCGACGATCTTCACTGTACCGGAAATGCCGTTTTCCTGCAGATAATCTTTGTAAAGCATTGCTGCTCCGATGGCTCCTGTTCCGAGAAGGTGATGACCGCAGCCATGTCCCTGCTCTCTCTCCTCTAACGGAGAATATTTGCAGATGTCCGCCTCCTGGCTCATACCGTGAAGCGCATCATACTCAGCAAGGAAACAGATTACCGGCTTTCCGCTGCCGTAAACACCCACGTATGCAGTATCCATATCCGCAACCGGAGTCTGCACCTCAAATCCTTCTTCTTTTAAAAACTCCACCATACGTGCACAGGACTTGTGCTCTTCGAACATCGTCTCAGAATATCCCCAGATATCACATAACAGCGCGTATAATTTATCCTGATAATCTTTTCTCATAACTTCCTGCTCCTGGTAACTATGTAATATTAATCCTGAACCTGCACGCCTCTCGGACCTACGTGTGTCGCGAACACGATCTGAGTGCTTGTCTTTCCGAATTTCTGAAGCTGTCCGAGGAACTGATCCAGCTGCATCGTGCTCTCGAACGCTACCTTCATCATGACAGAGTACTCTCCGGTCACACTGCTGCACTCCAGAATATTCGGAATCGGTTCCGCATATTTGTAGAACTTCTGCTTGTCTTCCGGCATAACATTTAAATTGATAAATGCGATGATATGGTAACCAAGTTTCATCGGATTGATCTGCGCCTGGTATCCGGTAATCACATTATCCTTCTCTAACTTCTCAATTCTCGCAGAAACTGCAGGGGAAGAAAGGAATGTCTTCTCCGCGATCGTTTTCAACGAGGTTCTCGCATTCTGCTGTAAGATCTGAAGTATTTCTCTGTCAATATGATCCATATTGTTTCTCCTTATCCTGATGTGGATTCTAACTATTTCATACTACTCACCGATATGCTCCATACCCTGGGCGAGGATTGTTTCGATGTGGCTGTCTGCCAGCGAATACAATACACTCTTTCCCTCCCTGCGGAACTTTACAAGCCGCATCTGCTTCAGGATTCGAAGCTGGTGGGAAATTGCTGACTGACCCATGCCCAAAAGACTTGCAATGTCACACACGCAGAGCTCAGACTGGCTGAGCGCGTAGAGAATGCGGATCCTTGTGGAATCGCCGAATACTCGGAAGAACTCTGCCAGATTCTGCAGTTCTTCGCCCTTCGGCATCACATCATTGACCCTCTCTACCACATGTTCATGAACATGCATATACTCACAACACGGAGCAATTTTCTGATCTTCTCTGATACCCATCCATATGCTCCTTCCCTGATCTGGTCCGGCTGCCCGAACCTGGTATAAAAGCTATCTGACTCCCCCGGGACCCATGTCCCATTTCATTAACGGACTAACATTTTACTGATCTCAAACTGTTCTTCCGGAATGTCTTTTGTCATATTCAGTGCTTCCTGAATATCATAATCGATGAATTCACCGTTTTTGTAAGCAACCACGCGGTTGCTCTTTCCGCTTGCCATCAGCTCCGCCGCCTTGGCACCCATGATGGATGCGTACACACGGTCTTTACAAGTCGGAGTACCGCCTCGCTGAATGTAACCGATGATGGTTGCTCGTGTCTCAACTCCTGTTGCGGCCTCGATCCTTCTAGCCATGGAAGTAGAATGACCGATACCCTCTGCATTGATGATGATGTGGTGTTTTTTGCCACGCTTTCTATTTTCAATAATGCGGTTGATCAAATACTGTTCGTTTCCGTCGTATCGCTCCGGAAGAAGAATATCCTCCGCACCGTTTGCGATACCGCACCACAGTGCAATATGTCCTGCATGACGTCCCATAACCTCGATAATGCTGCATCGCTCATGGGATGTGGATGTGTCACGAACTTTATCGATGGCTTCCATCGCTGTATTGACCGCTGTATCAAAACCGATCGTATAATCTGTGCATGCGATATCCAGGTCAATGGTTCCCGGAACCGCGATCGTGTTGATGCCTAAAGCAGAGAGCTTTCCAGCGCCTCGGAAAGAACCGTCACCGCCGATCACGATGATTCCGTCAATTCCGTGTTTTCTGCAAATCTCTGCGCCAAGTCTCTGTCCTTCTTCCGTACGGAACTCCTGGCTTCGAGCTGTGTAGAGGATCGTACCGCCGCGGTTGATGATATCAGAAACACTGGTTGTTTCCAGATCAATGATCTCCTCCTGCAGCAAACCTGCATATCCTCTCATAATACCTTTGACTTTGAGGCCCTTATTAATAGCTGTCCTTACCACGGCGCGGATCGCTGCGTTCATACCCGGCGCATCGCCGCCGCTCGTGAGTACTCCGATTGTCTTAACCTCTTTTTTTGTCATATATGTCCTCCAAAAACTACCTCTGACGATATAAATCCAGTCGCTCTTATTTTAATATGTTTTATCGTTTTTTACAATGTTTTTTTATGGTTGGATTGATATTTTTTTCACTAAGTAGTTTTATTTTTCTTTTGAATCGTCTTCTCCACAACCTTCACGTTGCAGTCACCGAGGATCTTGCAAAGGTCTGCATGGAGCAATCCCCTTGCATCCACCGCCCAGTTGGCAGACAGACGCTTCACTGCTTTTTCTTCCCTCAGATAAAGCACCACATGGTCTTTACCCTCCGAATTTCTCAGTGCGGCCATGACTGCGTCATGCACCTGATGATAATGTGCCTGATTCTGGAACTGGATCCAAAGTTCACTCGGGATCTCCGAGAACGGGATCACATCCTCGCACACCAGTTTTCCGACCGGATCGTCACCGATGGATGCACGGCCGCGAAGAAAAGTGCTCGTTTCTCAATTCTGGATATGTAACTTCTGCTGATGCCGCAGATCTGTGCAACCTCCCGCTGCCGTTTTGGTTTCTCGCCGTCCAT
>JAFOCX010000027.1 GCA_017380975.1 Lachnospiraceae bacterium | reverse complement strand
CCGGTTTCCAATCGTAAGCGGATATAGGATAAATCGGTTTCTTCATTGTAAGCCAGTGTCTGATAATGCGTAACAGCGGATTCACCTTGCTCAAAATCAACCACACGTTCAATGGTGGAACCGTCTTTCCTTGCGATCGGAGCATCGATGGTACCGATGGCGTCAGTTCTTCCACAGACGAGAGCAGCATATTCTCGATGGATCGCATGATCCTTTACCTGATCGGAGAGAATTCCGGAACTTAACATGTGTTTTGCGATGATCAGGAGGCCGGATGTGTCTCGGTCCAGACGGTTGACCGCGCGGAATACGAAATCCACGCCTTTTTCTTCCATGTAGGCTGCAATTCCGTTTGCCAATGTATTTCCATAATTGCCCTGGGACGGATGAACCGGCATTCCGGCAGGTTTATTGACCACCATCAGGTGTTCATCTTCGAAAAGAATATCGAGCTTCATTGGAACCGGAAGGATCGCGTCGGAACCTTTCTTCTCGATCAGTTCCACACGCAGCACATCTCCATCTGCCAGAACCCGATTGGAAAATACAGAGGTCTCTCCGATGAAAATACAGTCCGGAGTGGTGCGAAGATGCAGGCGCAGACGGCTGGAGTAACCTTGTTCTGATAAATACTGTGATATTTTTTTGCCGGCATCAGCCGGAGTGATGGTATAAGTAAATGTAGTTTTCATAAGGTGAATTTTACCATAGGAGAATTTCAATTACAAGACTGCATATATTGTAAAAAATATCCGGATGAGAGACATGATGTCTGGCAAAAAAATATGTCTGATGATACTCACTATAATGATAATACTGTATACAAAAGGTAGAGTTCTGGCATCGAATGCGAAGGAGGAAATGGCAGTACCTGCACCTCAATTATTTGCTCAGTCGGCCGCTCTGATCGATGGCGAAACCGGACGAGTTTTATTCGGAAAACAGGAAGATACCGTGCTTCCAATGGCAAGTACGACGAAGATCATGACCTGCATCCTTGCCCTTGAAAACGCTTCACCTGATGATGTGGTAAGCATTTCTGATTATGCAGCTTCCATGCCGGATGTACAGTTACATATCCGAAAAGGAGAAACCTATCGAATGGAAGATTTGCTGTATTCTCTGATGTTGGAATCTCATAACGATACGGCAGCTGCGATCGCAGAGCATGTGGGCGGAAGTGTGGAAAGTTTTGCAGATTTGATGAACCAGAAAGCAAGAGACATTGGATGTACCAATACGTATTTTGTAACTCCAAACGGGCTGGACGGAACCGATCAAAAGACAGGCAGGCTGCATGCGACGACAGCAGAAGAACTGGCACAGATCATGCGTTACTGTATCAGCCAGTCCCCAAAAAAAGAGGAATTTTTGAAGATTACAAGAGCTCCGTCTCATACATTTTCGAATTTGGAACGGACACGCTCCTTTTCCTGCATCAATCACAATGCACTGCTGACGACCATGGAGGGAGCACTTTCCGGAAAGACCGGCTTTACCAACGGGGCAGGATACTGTTATGTCGGAGCGGTTCAAAAGGGAGAGAAGATTTTTATTGCGGTTCTGCTTGCATGCGGATGGCCGCCGCATAAAACTTATAAATGGCAGGATATGAGGAGGCTGATTTCCTATGGAAATAAGGCATATGACTATCAGGAAGTGTGGAAAGAAGAGATGAAAATCGCTCCGATCCCTGTGGCACATGGAATTGAAACAGATGTGGAGGCGGAAATCCGTTATCCAAATCAGCGTTCATTGAAGGTTCTGATGCGAAAGGATGAAACCGTGACGATAAAAAAGAAAGTCCCCGGATTACTGGAAGCTCCAATCGAGGCAGGGGTACCTGTCGGTCAGGCAGATTACTATGTGGGTAACGACCGGATCGCCAGTTACCCGATCGTTACCACGGAACAAGTCGGACGATGGGATGTGGAATTTTGTGTAAAAAAGCTTTTAAACCATTTTCTGTTCTGCTATAATGCAAGATAAGGATTTATTTTGGGAGGAAATGCAAGATGCATACAGAACTGACAAGAGAAAGTGCGATCGCGCTTTTAAGAAAACATAACAAAGAGGATTTCCATGTGCTTCACGGTCTGACAGTGGGCGGTGTATTAAAGTGGTACGCATCCGAACTTGGTTACGGTGAGGAAGCAGATTTCTGGGAGATCGTTGGTATTCTTCATGATATCGATTTCGAGGAGTATCCGGAAGAGCATTGTCTCGTGGCTCCGCGTCTCCTTGCAGAGGGCGGTGCTGAGGAAGAGATCATTCACGCAGTTTGCAGCCACGGATTCGGTCATCGTCCGGAAGTAACACAGAGCCCGGATCATGAGATGGAAAAAGTGCTTTATGCAGCGGATGAGTTGACAGGCCTCATCTGGGCGGCAGCGAAGATGCGCCCGTCCAAGAGCACACAGGATATGGAAGTATCCAGCTTAAAGAAGAAATTCAAAGACAAACGTTTTGCGGCCGGCTGTTCCAGAGAGATCATCGCTGAAGGCGCAGAGAAACTTGGCTGGGATCTTGCAAAACTGTTGGAGATGACCATTCTGGCTATGCGTTCCTGCGAAGATGCACTGAATGCAGAGATGGAAGTTATGGGACTTCATGCTTAATCTGATCAAGAAATAAAAAAGAGACGCTCCGGTTTCAAATTGATTGACCGGAACGTCTTTTTTAGTGTTCAACAATGGAAACGGTAATGCGATGAGGCAGGCACACCAGCATTTCTCCGTTCATAGAAATTTTACCCTGTTTGACGCAGTCCTGATTCGGACAATCGGCTTCTGAGATCCAGACCGTTCCGTCCTGAATGTTCAAGACGTTCATTCCCTGCGGTTCTGAAGAAATTGTATACGTGGTATCTTGAGAAAGATCAAATGTTTTCAAAACAGTTTTTGCAGAGTTGTCCGCGATGACAGCAACTTCCACTTTTGCTCCCGGCTCAGAAAACAGAACACGGTTTGCAAGCGTGCACCCACATACGAGGAGAAGGATTGTCAGTACAAGATAGAACTCACGCTTCATTCAGAAAATCCTCCATTCCCTCAGAATAATAAATATTATAGTCTTCATCGATAAAACATGCGTAAATGCCATCCAGAGAATTGATCAGTTCCATACCTTTTTCTAAACCGAGAGAGAAACAAGTAGTAGAAAGTCCGTCTCCATCCGCAGATGAGTCGGAAAGGATGGTTACAGAGAGAAGACCATTCTCATAGGGATAACCGGTCTCCGGATTTAAAATGTGATGGTACTGTTTTCCGTCTAATTCAAAACAGCGTTCATAGACACCGGATGTGACGACCGACATATCGGAGATATTTGCGATCGCAAAGGTCTCTGACTTTTCGGCAAACGGTTTCTTTAAACCGATCTTAAACGGCTCTCCATCCGGTTTTGAACCGATGCAATGGACATTTCCGCCCAGATTGATGATCGCACTTTTTACACCTCGAGCGGTCAAATGCTCTTTGATCTGATCTGCGATGTATCCCTTGGCGATTGCGCCAAGATCCAGCGTTGTATCAGGGGACAGAAAGGTCAGAGTCTGACCGGTTAACAGGAGGTTTTCATATCCGAGGTTTGCTTTTGCCTGTTCAAGAAGAAGCGGATCCGGAAGTGATGG
>JAFOCX010000204.1 GCA_017380975.1 Lachnospiraceae bacterium | reverse complement strand
TACGAAAAAAAATTATTATTGCAAACCTTATGAAGGCAGATCCGTGATGAGCCGTCTTCAAAACGGTAACCGGAGACAGATCATATCGTTCCAGCAGTTCCTCTTCTTCCCGGATTCCGATGTCTCCTGTCAGCAGCATGACAAATGATCCATAAGAAATATGAAGCACAATGGATTCTGCATTTCGATCTGAAGCTGCCTCCTGCGCCTTTTTCCCATCCACAACCGGATTTAAACACAAGATTTCCACAGAATCTCCCAACACCCCTGTAAAACTGTCTCCTGCTTTGCACGTCCTCACCGGGATCTTCCGCAATTGCGCCAGTTCCGCCAGTTCCTTGCATGCTGCATCCGTCATTCCTGACTCTGAAACGATCAGCTGACCGATATCAATCCCACTCTCGTTACCCTCCAGCAATTCACGAATTCCGCTGATATGATCCTGATCACCATGGGTAACTACGATCGTATCCAACTGTTCCACTCCCTGACTCTTCAAAAACGGGATCAGAACCTTCTCTCCGAGTTCTTGCTTTTGGCTGCTTCCGCAATCCACCAGCATCGTTCTCCCCTCCGCTTCCAAAAAAATCCCGTCTCCTTGTCCGACATCCAGGATTGTCACAGAAAGTCCGGACTCACTCCAGGGAAGCAAGACCAGCACTCCGATCCCCCACAGGAGCAGCCATCGTTTCCCAAATCGAAACATCATCCAGGTTCCTCCCATGATCAGCCCAAAATAAGCGAGGAGTTTCCAAGGCGACGGTACGCCGAGAACAGCATTCGCATTGGGAATCTGCTGCATTCCCAGACACAGCCATTCATACAGTTCCAGAATCCAATGGGCTCCTCCCAGCATCAGGATCCCAAGTCCTTCCCACACAAAACTTCCTGCCACTCCGAAAATTCCGGATATCAGCACATAGGACATCAGAGGAACCACGACAAAGTTTAAGAGAACACCAAATACCGGAACTTCATAAGAATGCAGCAGCACAAACGGTAACGTGACCATCTGAAGGGACAGACTGATCCAGACTGTCTCCCGGATCCCTTTCCACTCCCATTGTTTCGCCAGCACATTTCCCGGTACGAACATGGCGCCGACTGCCAGAAAGGAAAGCTGAAAGGACGCCTGTGTCAGCATAAAGGGACCTGATAGTAAAATGCCCATGGCAGGAACACACATGGCAGACGGTAAATCATACGTTCTTCCAAGGATCCCGGCGCAGAAAGATACCCCCAGCATAAACACTGCCCGAATGACCGACGGTCCAAATCCCACCATCATCCCATAACCAAGCAAGACCGCAAACGCGATGCATCCGGATTCCATATATCCCATGCCAAGGGCTCTGAATATGCGCCAAATCCCCATTCCTCCGATCGAAACATGCAATCCGCTGATCGCAAGAATGTGCGCAATCCCGTTTTTGCGATACAAGCTGTATAATCCTTCATCCAGTTCACTCTTTTGGCCAAGCAGGACCGCCTTTAACACACCGAGATCTTCCGGTTCTGAAATTCTTTCCAGCTTACGTTCCAATAAAAGACCAAACTGACGGATTCTTTCCCGCACCTGCCAGTAACACCATTTCAGATGTGCAAGCGGTTTCGGAGATTCGTCTGCTTCGTTCAATAACTCCAAATGTTCCGCACGGAAAATCCCGGAAATCTTCTTTGCCAGACAATACATGCGATAATCAAATTCTCCCGGATTACGATCCGAATCCGGAACTTCACAAGTTCCCTTTCCTGCAATCTGCATTCCCAGGCACAAGGCTTCTGCTGAATCTGCATACACATACAGATTTCGTATTTTCTGCTCTTTCAAGGACAAACGACTTCCATCCGCATCCCCCTCGAACAGTTCACAGTCATGAAGCCTCACTCGTACACCATATTCTACATTCTTGATCTCCGTCACCAGACCGCTTACCCAAACGTCCTTTCCTTCTGATGCTCCGATCACTTCCTGTTCTCTTCTCACGATCCATTCTTCATATTCCATGCGGAATGCTCCGACCGCCAATCCGAACCCAATCAGAAAAATCACCCCAAAAAGGGCCGGCCGCCTTCGCCTGTCTCCTCCTCTGCCCCTGACGCGGACTATTCCACGCAACAAGGCACAGGAAAAGACAAGCAGCAAGGCTGCCAGCCCTATCCATACCTGCTCTGCTGTCATCCAAAGGGCGATCGTCTCTCCAAGTACCAGTCCTCCGGTTAAATACAGCAATGGTCTATTAATTTGTTTTTCCTCCTACGATATAATCGTAATTGCGCACAAACACAGTGCTTAGCGGGATCAAGTCGCGGAACACCGCATCCTCGGAACCATTGATTCGGATCTGTACGCGGCTTACCGTCGAAAGTTCTGAAAGTGAATTCACGATGGAATAGATCGGAATATATTCCTTCACTTCCAGTGTATTGTTCAAGAACGCCGCATCCAGGTTAATGGAACACACCGTCTCATTGACCGATACACTCAGAAGCTTCACATCCTTCGGCATCGTCGCATATCTTCCGGCTCCCTTCGGTCCCTCGATCAGCTGCTCTACGATCAGCTTCTCCACGGATGTGTTGGTGCTTCGCATAACTTCGCGTTTTTCTGCAACCAGCATATCTCCCGTTTCATTGGCAAAGTACAAGGTCATCTCTGTCTTTTCGAAGGAGTTGACATCTCGGATACTATCCACGAAATCACTCGCTGCCAGCATTCCGACCGGATTTCCTGCACCGTCCATGATCGGCTGCTCTGCACAGTAGATTGTCAGATAATCAATGCCCGGGATCTGAGTCAGAGTCTTTGTAAGCGCCGCCCTGCAGAGAATCTCCTTCACAGAATCCATCAGTGCATAGTTGGCATCCGCATATAAATGCAGTACATTTGCCTCCACGCGGAAGGACATCTTTTCCACCTGTGACGGGATCGCTGACTGGCACTCCAGATCTGTCGGTACAGTATTTAATGCTGCCATCAGTTCCTGCACCAGTGTTTCCTGATCCACGGCCTGCGGTTCATATGGATTGCCCATCAGCTGATTGCCGGATGCATTTAAATAATAAATCGTATATCCGGAGTCTGCTCCGTTCTGTCCGTTTTCTCTTCCGCATCCGAGGCAGAGAAGACACATGATCATAAGAAGGAAAAGGGTCAGATAATTTCTCATCTTTTTCATATGCTTTCCTCCTATGAAATATAGATCAGCGGGATCCGCACAAGGAAGATCGTACCTTCGCCTTCCTTACTTTCCACACGGACCGCACCATGATGCAGTAAAATAACATTCTTTGTGATCGCAAGTCCCAGTCCGGTACCACCGGTCTCTCGGGATCTTGCTTTATCCACACGGTAGAAACGTTCAAACACACGGTCTTTGAACTCTTCCGGAATACCCACGCCGGAGTCTGCAACCTTTAAATAGAAGAACTTGTGGTCCGCGTCCAGTGTCACACGCACCCATCCGTCTTCTTTATTGTACTTGATGGCATTTTCCACCAGATTGTTGATCGCCAGAGATAACTTCACTTCATCAATATCCGCCGTTACCTCTCGCATACTCTCGAAGATCACTTCAATATTTCGCTTACGCGCGATCGGACGGAGACGTTTCAATACCATCTCCACCAGTGAATTGACATTGGCAGACTGGAAACTCATCTCCGGAGACTCCTTGTCCATACGAACAAGGGTCAGCAGATCATCAATGATCTTGCTCTCACGATCGATCTCGTCGGAAATATCTGTCATAAACTCTTTGTAAAGTTCTTCCGGGACATGATCCATGCCCATCAAAGAATCCGCCAGTACACGAATGGACGTGATCGGTGTCTTCAGTTCATGGGATACATTTGATACAAATTCCTGACGGGACTGTTCCATCGTCTTAATGTTTTCCAGCATGTGATTCAGAGATCCGGAAATACGTTTTGTCTCAGAAAACGCCATCTCCTCGATATCCTCATCCAAATTGCCCTCAGCCACACGATTGATGGAACCTACGATCGCATCAAACGGACGGAACGAAGCCTGAAGCACGATCACCGCTGCAATCGCGATCGCTAAAAATGCTGTCAGCTGGAATAACTCTGCACGATCCAGCAAACGTTCCTCCAGTTCGGTCATACTCTCCGTCGAAGCAGTTACCAGCATAACACCTGCTGTCTTCGGCGTGGAACCGGACTCCATGGTCTGAACATTTTCCGTGATTGGAATTGCCAGAAGGAAATAGTGTTTTTCTGTGTTATATTTTTGCGTCGCCTCACCCAGGAAGCAGCGGATCGTCTCTTCTGAGATACAAACCTTTCCCTCCGAAAGAGAAAAGGTATCTTTAATAATTTTGAAGCCGGAGTTCACGATTAGGATACGTCCGTTAAAAATATCTGCAAGCATGGAAAGTTCCGCATCGATCGCTGCATTGTCCACCACCGTACCGCTCAGATATCCGGTTCTCGTCATCTTATTGCTGATGATCTGGCACTGGTTCTGCAAGTCAATGATCCTTCTGTCTACCTGGTTCTGCTTGGAAGATCCGGCCAGTACACGTCCCTGGATCACCAGAGGAACCATACACAAAAGGATCATAAATACCATCAGCGGCACCCGGATACTCGGTGTATGCTTCTGGTACAGCTTCCGCATCTTAGTTCGGAGTGTTCTCATCTTCCTCTACCAGCTTTCTTGTCGCAGTAATTGCAAGGCTTCCCGGTCCGATATGGCAGGATACACTCAGGGAAAGCGGTGCAACGGTCACATCCGCGTACGGGAACATGGCTCTCACTTCCTCTGCAAAAATGAGTGCAGCATCTTCATTCTGAGTGTGCGCCACACCAAGATGGGAATGTCTGCATTCCGGATCGTGAAGGCGTTCGCTCAATTCTTTCACAATGCCCTCTACCATGGTCGCTTTTGCCTGTTTTACAGTTCTCGCCTTTGCGTAAGAGTCTAATTTCTCACCAAAAATACTGAGGATCGGTTTGATCTTCAGTAACGTACCGATCAATGCTACCGCCGGTGTGATACGGCCGCCTTTTTTCAGATACTTCAATGTATCGACCGTAATAAAGATCGCCGCGTCCATCTTTGTCTCCTCCAGACGCTTCTTGATCTTCGCTCCGTCATATCCCATGTCTGCCATCATCTGTGCTTCCTTGATGGACTGGGCCAGTGTAATGGAAATCCTCTGGTTGTCCACCACGAAGACTTTTCCTTCGTACTCATCTTCCATCGCCAGCATCATAGCAGTCTGGCAGGAACCGGAGAGTCCGCTGGACATCGGGATATGTACCACCTGATCATATTCCTCCAGAGCCTTGTCCCAGATCTGCATCACAGACTCCGGAGACGGCTGGGATGTGGAGATATCCGCATCATGTTCCAGTTTTTTATAAAATTCTTCCTGTGTCAGGTTAATATCTTCAAAATATGTTGCTCCATCGATCAAGAACGGCATCGGCAGTACAAATACGCCCATCTCTGCCGCCTGTTTTTGTGTAATTCCACTGTTGCTGTCTGTTACAACCGCAATTCTCATGAAAGACCCCTTTCTTATCGTAAATAGTGTATGTATCATTTTAACCGATTTCTGACATAAATGGAAGTATAAAAACATACAAACTATGGACGTTTTTCGGAAATTGAGTTATAATGTCTGCATATGTGTGCCGCTGTTTTTCAGGCACATCGGATGAAACAAAAGAAAGGAAGTACTACCTATGCCATACTGTCCGAAATGTGATATGGAATTTGTTGAGGGTATTACCAAGTGTAGCGATTGCGGCGGCCCTCTCTTTGAATCAAAAGAAGCTGCAGAAGAAATGTATAAGAGAGCTCAGGCTCAGTACAATGAGCAGATGAAAAAACAGTACGAGATGATGATGGCGGAGCAGATGAAACAGGAAGCTCTTGCAAAAGAAGCTGCTGCAAAAGCTGCTGCTGAAGGCAAGGTTGCCCAGCCGCGCCGTGCATCCTCCGGAACCTTCGTAGACAAAGGTCAGAAATATGAAGATATGGCATCTTCCGCATCTGCATTCCTGATCGTAGGTGTTGTGACAACTGCCGCTCTGATCCTTTCCATTACAGGTCTTATCAACCTTCCGTTCTACGGCGTGATGAAACTGATCATTTATGGAATGTTAGCATTCATGGCTATCGGTTCTTTTGTGGTTGCTGTTTCTTCTAAGAAGTCTGCTGCTGTTTTAAAAACAGAGATTTCCAGCGAAAAAGACCAGACAAAAGAGATTATCGAGTGGTTCGTTGAAAGCTACACACCGGATGACATCGACCGTCGTATCCTCTTTACTGAGAGCGGTCTCAGCCCGGAAGAGATGAGCTTAAGACGTTTCGAGTGGATCCAGGAACTTCTGATCATCGGAAAAGACCTTCCGGATCAGGCTTATGTGGATATGCTCTGTGACGAGATCTACAGCCGTCTGTTTGAAAACTAAATAGGTATCACAACAAGATCGTCCGTTGGAATCCCTCCGGACGATCTTTCTTTTTCTTATTCAAAACGCACGATCTCTTTTTTCAGCCGTCGCATGATCTTCTTTTCCAACCGAGAAATATAAGACTGAGAAATTCCCATCAGATCTGCTACTTCTTTCTGAGTCATCTCTTCACCATCCGCACGCGTCAGACCAAACCGCAGTTCCACGATCTTGCGCTCCCTCGGATTCAAATGGTCGATCGCATTCTGAAGCAGTCGTTTTTCCACCTCATCTTCGATCCCTTTGGAAATCACATCTTCATCCGTTCCCAGAATATCCGAAAGCAGCAGTTCATTTCCATCCCAGTCCACATTTAACGGTTCATCAATGGAGACCTCCAGTTTTGTCTTACTGGTCCTCCGCAGGTACATTAGGATTTCATTTTCAATGCATCTGGATGCATACGTTGCCAGTTTGATATTTTTATCCGGATTAAAGGTATTGATCGCCTTGATAAGTCCAATGGTTCCGATGGAGATCAAATCCTCCACTCCCACACTGGTATTGTCGAATTTCTTGGCAATGTAAACAACCAGCCGCAAATTATGTTCGATCAATCGGGATCTGGCGTTCTTTTCGTCCTCCGTTCCCAAACATTCCAAAGCTTCCGCCTCCTCTTCCGGGGAAAGCGGTGCCGGAAGTATGTCTGCACCTCCTATGTAATGGATTTCTCCGTGATTTTGCATGATAACCGTCTTAAGCGTCACCCTTTTCTTTAGTTTGAACCGGTTCGGCACCGATAACTTTATGATCATGATGATTTTCCTCCTTCATCTCTCTTCCTTTCTTACGCTTCAGGAACATACACTTCCGGTAAAATCATGGAAAAATCCCCATTGACTGAGAGACGCTCTTTCACGATCGCTACCACCGGGCATTCCACCGTCATGACTCTTCCATTTTTCTTGATCTCCATTTTTTCAAACTGTAAAGCAAACAACGTGCCGCTCTCTGTCCCTACCGCATGATACGGAATATAAAATCCTCCGGAGACCTTCTCACAAAACCCAACGCAGTCTTCGTAGGAAATCAGCGATACCGGTTTTCCGGATCCGGGAACGCACAGACGGTTTCCAGAATCTGCCAGCGCCCGGAATGATTTTTCTTTTCCCCGATAATATAGAGATACATGATATCGATCCTTGCCGATCCGCTCCCGTTTTAGCATCCATTGCCGCAGAAACCGTTCCAGCAATACACATACCAGGCCGGCTGCGATCAGGCCTTCCCCCGTTTCAAGAAAGAATTGCTGACATACAAAAGAATAACAACCGTTCACCAATCCGGCCGATACTACCAGACAGACTTCTGCCTTTAGCAAATGAGAGATCCCATCTGTTCTGATCCCGCAAAATGCGATCATCAGCATGGCACCTCCGATCACCGTGATCGTAACAAGAAGTTCTGCTCCAAATGGAAGGATCGGAAATAAGATCAAGATACAGTTCCAAAAGCTCCCGGCTGCAGCCGCAAGACAAAGCCGGACGACCGAGCATGTTCGATGTATGCATGCAGCTGTCAGAAACAGGGACAGGAGATTGAAATAGAAATCTATGAGAAAAAACACATCGATGTAAAACTCATACTGCATCTGTTTCCCTCCGTCCCTGCTCCCTCAAACGGGATAACAGGGCTTATTATAGACGGATCTGTTTACGGATTTTGTCAAACGGACAGACGAAAACCTGGGTTTTCATCGCAAATTTCGCATATGGTAATTTTTAGGAATAAGTGGATCTGAAATGATCCGGACAAAACAAAAACAGGTGCCGCTTTCTGCGACACCTGTGAATGTTCCATGATATGAATAAAAGAATTATCTGCGGTTCTTTAAGAAATCCGGAATGTTGATCTGAGTTTCTCTCTGAGCCGGACGGTATACCGGAGCACTTGCATTCGGGATGTTTAACTGCGGAGCTGCTGTTGTAGCTGCTGCCTCAGCCGGAGCTGCTTTCGGAGCCGGAGCTGCCTTCGGAGCTGTCTGAACTTTGTTAAACTTTGTGAAATCCTTCATTGCACGCTCAACCGGTGTGTTTGCACCGTGTGTGTCAAGACCTGTAGCGATAACTGTGATCGTAGCCTCGTCCTCCATGGACTCGTCGAACATAGCACCAAAGATGATGTTTGCGTCGTCGCCTGCAAGTTCCTGAACGTAAGTAGCTGCCTCGTTTGCCTCGATCAGGCTGATATCACCGGAGATGTTGATGATAACATCAGAAGCGCCCTCGATGGTTGTCTCAAGAAGCGGGCTGGAAACTGCCTGCTTAACAGCCTCAAGTGCTTTGTCATCACCTTTCGCACGGCCGATACCGATATGAGCAACACCCTTGTCCATCATAACTGTCTGAACGTCAGCGAAGTCAAGGTTGATGAGACCCGGAACGTTGATCAGGTCTGTGATACCCTGTACGGACTGAAGAAGAACTTCGTCAGCTTTCTTTAATGCTTCCGGCATTGTAGTTCTTCTGTCAACGATCTCAAGAAGACGATCGTTCGGGATCACGATCAGTGTATCAACTGCATTCTTTAAGTTCTCGATACCGTTGAGAGCGTTGTTCATACGCTGTTTTGCCTCGAAACGGAACGGCTTTGTAACAACACCAACTGTCAGGATGCCCATATCTTTTGCGATCTGAGCAATAACCGGAGCTGCACCTGTACCGGTACCGCCACCCATACCGCAAGTAACGAATACCATGTCAGCACCTTTCATAGCCTGTGCTAACTCTTCCATGCTCTCCTCAGCTGCTTTCTCACCGATTTCCGGTTTTGCACCTGCACCAAGACCTTTTGTTAACTTCTCACCGATCTGCATAGCAGTCGGAGCTTTACAGAACTGAAGAGCCTGTTTATCTGTATTGATACCGATAAACTCAACTCCCATAATATTTTCTTCAACCATGCGGTTAACTGCATTATTACCAGCGCCGCCAACACCAATTACGAGAATTCTTGCGGCGTTCTCTGCCTCGTTGATCTTAATTTCTAACAAGGGTGTATCCTCCTTTTTACTGCTCAAAAGAGCCATTTTTGCTGAATTTATATGTTGCATGGAAACTAGTCCAATTTAATCTAGTATATACTATATTGGATTTTCCGCAAAATATCAACCATTATTTAAAATTTTTGTAACAAATACAATCCGCTAATTCTTCTTAAATGTGTACATCGGATTGCTGTTATTTTCATCGTAACTGTCCAGATAAAGGGTTCCGGAAAGTCCTGTAAGCTCCGGTAAAATGTCACTGAGTTCGGAAACTTTTCCGTTCAGATCATCGTCATTGCCCAGTTCTACGATGATGTCGCCGATCGTGAGCTCGGCTTCCAGGAAGCTGTTGTAATTGATCTTGTCCACACGCACACCGTTGACGGAAAGCACCTGTGTCAGGTTCAGGATCTGGTCAAAAATGTCCTGATTTGCTACCGGAAGCGGCTGGTGAAGGACGATATGTCCGAATTCCATTCCTGTGATCCACGGAATGCCCGGAAGCTGTTCCACGGAACTTTCCACGATGATACCGTCTTTGTCGAAATACATGTAGCTGCTCATATAGGAAACATAACCAACCACACTCTTCTCAAATACGACCACTCTCACCTTGGACGGACTCTGGAATTCCACTTTATATTCTTCAATGAATGGAATGGATTTCGGTTCCTGAAATTTATTTTCATAGTAGCAGTACGCAGAGTTCTTTGACCATTTCTCATCAAAGATCAGGTCAATGATCTGTTCTTCTGTGTAATGCTGGTTTCCCGTCACTTCGATCTCTTTGATCTGTGTCGCAAATAACAGAATACCGATGAGAAGCACGATCGCAAGGATCACCCCCAGCACGATGGCTGCAGTCTTTCCTCTTCCGCGTCTTCTTCCGTACCCTCTGAATCCGGAGTACCCTCTTCCTCTTCTTCTTCTCATTCTATGTTACCTCTAGCTAAGATTCCAATGTAATTCCGTTCGATACACTCAGTACGATTCCCATCTCTGCCATCAGGAACAGGATCGACGTGCCTCCGTAACTGATAAACGGAAGTGTGATACCGGTATTCGGGATCACGTTGGTTACTACCGCGATATTCAGAATCACCTGGATCGCAATGTGAGCCAGAACTCCGATCACCAGGAAGGATCCGAAAATATCCGGTGCACTGTTTGCGATACGCATGAAACGGTAGATCATAAACATAAACAGGAAAATGACCATCATGGCGCCGAACAGACCAAGTTCTTCACAGATGATCGCGAAGATCATATCATTCTGCGGCTCTGGAAGGAAACTTAGTTTCTGAATGCTCTGTCCCAGACCTTTACCGAGAAGTCCGCCGGAACCGATGGCATACAGACCCTGCAGCACCTGATATCCGCCGTCAGTCGGATAAGCCTCCGGATTTTTCCAAACCATGATTCGTCTTAACTGGTATTCCTGAAGAATACCGGCTTCTTCCAGCGCGATCGCGACCGTAGGCGCGAATAAAATAACGGCAGCTACGGAAACAATGAACAAAACGAACGGCCACTTTCTCTTATTGGCAACGAACATCATCACGATGGCGATACCACAGATGATGATACCGGAACTTAAGTTGTTCATCATGACCATGAGTGCCAGCGGAAGAAAGGTGATCGATACAATTCCCCATGATCTCCACTCATTGATCTTCTTTCCCATATTTGTGATCATAACAGCCAATACCAGGATCAATGTGATCTTAACGATCTCTGCCGGCTGGATCGTAAGGGATCCGTATCCTAACCATCTTTTTTTACCGTTACGCGCAATGCCGAGCGGAGTAAAGTTTACCAGGATCATACTGATGTATGATACAACGATCGCCAGCGGCGCGAACTTCGCAAACCAATGATAATCCCATTTTGAAATGAACAGCATGCCTGCAAATCCGCCTATCGCAATGTACATCTGCCTGGTCATGTAATAGGACGGAGCTTTTCCGTCGATCTGCGCGTTGTAGGAGCTGGAGCTGTAGATCATGATCAGTCCGAACACGGTCAGGAAGATGATCGTGAACAACAGACTGTAATCATAATATCTGCGCAGTTTTTTCTTTTTCTTTTTTACGGCCTGCGCCTGCTGCATGTCGCCTTCCTCCTGTTCTGCGAAATTTACGAGTTAAATTACAGAGCGTTTACGAACTCCTTGAACATAGTTCCGCGCTCTTCAAAGTTTTTGAACTGTCCCCAGCTTGCACATGCCGGAGAAAGGAGCACAAAGTCTCCGCTGTTTGCGTAGGATGCGCAGACCTGAACGGCCTCCTTTAAATCCTCTGCATACATAATATCATTCATGCCGTGCTTTCTTGCGCACTCGGCAATCTTGTCTCTTGTCTGTCCGATCAGTACAAGGTAACGCACTTTACCGTCAAAACTCTCGATCCACTCGTCGTACTCGGAATGTTTGTCATAACCGCCTGCGATCAGGAGTGTCGGGCCCGGCATCGCTTTGATCGCCTGGATCGCTGCATCCGGATTGGTTCCCTTGGAGTCATTGTAATATTTCACACCGAAACGCTCTCTTACGAACTCGATTCTGTGCTCAACTGCCTTGAACTCTTTGCATGCCTCTGCGATCACATGCATCGGAACGCCGAGGCTTAATGTGATACCGACTGCTGTCATCACGTTTTCATGGTTGTGACCGCCGATGATATTTAAATCATTGACATTGAGAACTTCTTCGTTCTTTCCGTCATGTCTGTAGATGATCATATCGCCATCCATGAAGATACCGCTCTCCAGCTGCTCTTTGCGGCTGAAGTACAGAACCTTGCACTTTAATGTCTTGCCGAACTCTCTGAGAACCGGATCGTCATAGTTGAGGACACAAGTATCTTCCTCTGTCTGATTTCTTGCGATTCCCTCTTTTACCTGGATGTAGCACTCCATGGTTTTGTGGCGGTCCAGATGGTCCGGAGTAATGTTCGTGATCGCGGATACATTCGGACGGAAATCCATGATCGTCTCAAGCATAAAGCTGGAGATCTCTGCTACCGTTACGGACTCTTCCACAGTCTCCAGTGCATGGAGAGCATACGGATCACCAATGTTTCCTACAACGAAAACACTTTCGCAGAAATGCTTC
>JAFOCX010000203.1 GCA_017380975.1 Lachnospiraceae bacterium | reverse complement strand
GGTGTAAAGGACTTTATGGATCAGTGGATCAAGCCGATGATCATTGTAGGTATCGAGTGCGGTCACGGAACCGGAGAGCGTTTAAATGAGTATTGTCCGTACAAAATGCCGACAGGATTCTGCAGTGAATTTGATTGTATCGGAGATGATACCTTCCAATGGATCGTAAACGAGATTAAACCGATGATCGATAAGGAATATCGTACCTATCCGAACCGTCAGTGCACCGGAATCGCAGGATCCAGCATGGGCGGCCTGATGGCGATGTTCGGAGTGATCAAGTACAATGATGTATTCTCTAAGGCGGCGTGTGTTTCCAGCGCCATTGGATTCTGTATGCCGAAACTGAATGACGATATCGCAGCTTACCCGATCGATCCGGACACTCGTGCATTTATTTCCTGGGGTACAAGAGAGGCATGGGGCGTGAAGGATCATGAGCATGAGGATACATCCAGTCCGACTGCAAGAAATAACCATGAGGTGGCAGACAAACTGGCAGCACAGGGTGCAGCAGTCGATGTGTTCTGTGATATCGGAGGTTCTCATTGTGAGGCAGACTGGAGACACCAGGTTCCGAGATTTATGGATTTCCTTTGGATGAGATAAGAGGTTTGTTCGTTAGAAGGAGCGTGATTTCAGAATGAAGATCAAACATTTACAACTGATAGAGGGTGCGAAGCAGGCGGAAGGACTGACGGTTATCATAGATGTCTTTCGTGCGTTTTCTCTGGAGTGTTATTTATACGATATGGGAGTGAAAGAGATTCGTCCGATCGGATCCATTGAAGATGCATTTGCTTTAAGCGAAAAGATTCCGAACAGTATCCTGGTCGGAGAACGCAAGGGAAAGAAGTGTGAGGGATTCGACTACGGAAATTCTCCGTCTGCAGTAGACCGGGAACATGTGGGTGGAAAGACGGTTATCCATACAACCAGCGCAGGCACGCAGGGAATTGTCAATGCACAGAATGCGGAAGAAATCATCACGGGAAGTCTTGTGAATGCCAAAGCGATCGTTTCGTATATTAAATCAAAGAATCCGGAGACAGTTTCCATCGTTAGTATGGGAACACGAGGTATTCGTACCAATCCGGAGGATGAACTTTGTGCCGAGTATCTGATCAGTCTGTTAGAAGACCGAGAAATGCCGGATATTGAAGAGCGGATCGCAAGTCTGCGAATCAATGGAGGAGAACATTTCTTTGATCCGGACAATCAGGAGGTATTTCCTGAGGCTGATTATTGGATGTGCATCAAGCATGATCAGTTTCCGTTCGTGATCCGAGTGGAGAAGGATGAACTGGGATTTGTTGGAAGGAAGCTGGGAATAGGCGGAACTTGACGTTCTATGCGGAATAGTATAAAATAACTATGTTTTAACACAGAATATATCATATGGAAACATAGAAAGAGGTGCGTTATGAACAATAAAAAAGAAGTAGTAGATCGCTTGAATGAGCTGCGTACACATGCAAGAGAGTGTTGGGGATTCGTGTGGAAGAACGATGCGAATCGTCTGTTTGCATCCGAAGATGCCCGGTCTTTTGATGAAAGTTTCCACTATTTCAACGATGATAATTTCTGTCTGTGGGACATCAATACCTACAGAAAGGCAGCAGAAATTGATTCCATCACTCCGTTCTTTGACGATAACGAGGAAGAGGATGACGACTGGTCCTGCGATCTGTATTTTTCCTTCAGAGGCGGTGCAGAGCTGTTAGTGACCTCTTATACATTGGCAGGTGCACTTGGTTTCTTATTAGAAGTGAAGGGTAAAAAGATCCAGACACAGGATCCGGAAGAGATTCAGAAATATTTTGCAGAAAATTAAAAAAGAGAGAGGTTTGATTGAGCAGATGAAACTCGATCAAACCTCTTTTTCTGTTACTGTTCTTTTTTCAAAATTTTATTAAATAATTTCAGGAATGTGATCGTTGTCACAAGTGCAGCGGTAATATCGCTGACCGGTTCGGCCAGGAATACGGCGAACACTTTATTTTCAAAAAACATCGGAAGAACAAAGATCAGCGGGATCAGCAGCACGATCTTACGCAAACATGCGAGAAGCAGACTGACTTTCGCCTGACCGAGGGCCATGAAACTCTGCTGGCAGCAGATCTGGAAACCCAAAGAGAAGATACCGGCCATGTAGATACGAAGGGCCCAGGAGGCATATTCTACAAGTTTGGAGTCTTCTGTGAAGATACCGGCAAATACTTGCGGGAAGAGCATACTGATCATCCAGAATAAAGCTGTGTAGCAAACACAAACTTTGAACTGAGTGAAAAATGCTTTTCTAACGCGTTCAGAATTTCCGGCACCGAAGTTATAACTGATGATCGGCTGGCCACCTTGACAGATTCCCTGTAACGGCATGGTTGCCAGCTGACTGACACTGGTAATGATCGTCATAGCACCGACAGCCAGATCTCCGCCGTAACGGGAGAGGCTGGAAGTGAAGCTGACAGAAAGCAGACTTTCTGTGGACAACATAACAAAGGTGGAGATTCCCAGTGCAAGGCACGGGCCGAACACGGCAGAATCCGGTTTCATATTTTCTTTCTTTAATCGCAGGATTGTCTGTTTGCCGGTCAGGAATCGCAGGATCCATACAGCACCGACAGCCTGGCTGAGCACCGTGGCAAGTGCAGCGCCTTTCACACCCATATCAAAGACAAAGATAAAGATCGGATCCAGAATAATGTTAATTACCGCACCGATCACGGTAGTCAGCATACTGATCTTTGCAAAACCCTGTGTTGTAATAAATGGATTCATTCCCATAACAATGAGAACAAAAATGCTTCCTAAAATATAAATCCTTGCGTAATCGACCGCGTATGGCAAGGTGACGTCGCTGGCTCCAAACATGCGAAGCAGAGTCGGAGCTGAAACGTAAAACACCGTAGTCAAAACGACTGCGAAAAGCAAGAGCAGAGAGAAACAGTTGGCTACGATCTTTTCGGCGGTGTTAAGATCTTTTCTTCCCATGGCAATGGCTGCGCGCGGAGCACCGCCGGAGCCGGCCAGCATTGCAAATGCATTGATCAGCATAAGGATCGGTACAAAAAGTCCGACGCCGGTCAGGGCGGAAGCTCCTACTTCCGGTATATGACCGATGTAAATACGATCAACAATATTATAAAGCAGATTGATGATCTGGGCGATAACCGCCGGAATAGCAAGTTGAGCCAGAAGTTTCGGAATACTTCCGGTTCCCATATCACGTGTGTTTGAAGAATGATTTGTTTTCATAGTATTCCTTTCGTTTGATATCTTTATAATTTAAGTATCATACACGCTTTTCGGGCAAAGAGTCAAGGGGAAGATGGAGAATGCGATTGACGTCTGATATGATTATTCTATATAATAAAGGATAGAAATTGTTAACAATATCAGGCATAAAGTGAGGTCTGAGATGAAAAAGATAATGACTGGTTCAGAGAGAAGAAAACTGATTTTAACATTGATGAGGGAGTCAGAAGTTCCGTTATCCGGTGGAACTTTAGGCAGTGCGGCAGGGGTCAGCCGTCAGGTTGTGGTTCAGGATATCGCCCTGCTTCGTACAGAAGGACATGAGATCGTATCGACAGCGCGAGGGTATGTTTTGGATGAACCGAAACTGATCTCAAGGGTATTTGAGGATCATCATACAGATGAGCAGACGGAAGAAGAGCTGACAACGATTGTGGATTGCGGCGGAGCGATCGTCGATGTGATGATCGAACATAGTATTTACGGAAAACTGACTGCACCACTGAGTATTCGAAATCGCAGAGATATTCAAGTGTACTTAAAACGGATGAAAGAGAGTGAGTCCGAACTGATCATGAATATGACTTCCAAGAGACATTTTCATACAGTGTCTGCAGAAAGTGAAGAGATTTTGGATGAGATTGAAGATGCACTCCGCGAGAAGGGGATTCTTGTGCGTGTCGCAGAAGTCGAGAACAACGATTAGAGAAGGGGATATATATGGATAAGAAAGATTTATTATTTTACTTTTTGAGTTCTGCGAAAAATATGGGAAAACGCATAAAAGTTACCGGCGGAGAACATGGAGTCGTAAAAGGAAATGTCACGGAATTGATAAAGGAAAACGATAAGATCACGGTTGTTGTAAATGATGTGACATATGTGATCAATCTGAGTGATGCACTTGTTCGTACCGGTGCGTTTGACCCACGTACACTTTTTGTGGATGGAGAGGATTCGTTAAAATTTCAGCTGTGTTAACTGAGTGATTGCCGTTGATTCTGGCTTTGAAAGGAGATACTTGTCAGATGAGCAATAAGTGGAGCTTTTATGTATCAGGTCTCTGTTTTGGTAAACTGGAGATAGAAGAAGGAAAAATTTATCATTGCCCGTACGATGTATACACAGGAACATTTTTGGAAAAAGAACTCTTGACTCCGGAGTTTTCGATGTATCAGGAAATGGGAAAGATGAATGTCCTGGAAGCATTAGAACGAATCGAGGAGTTTGAGATCGGAGCTGCAGAAGGAACGGACAAGTTTACAACTGCGAGCGGTCAGATTTATACCAAACGCTGCGATGGGGAATATGTGCAGCGAATTGTGAAGTTCCCGAAGGATATCATGACGGATGGCGGGAAAGTTTTTGCGATCATAACTCCATGGCGTGATCAATGTGCGATCCTGGTAAAGGAAGGGTTTGAGGACAGGACCATTCTGAAAACATGGAAAGAAAAATATCAGGAACCGTTATGGAACATTCATCCGAAAGAGACACACATGGTAGCAATGCGTGATGGCGTTCGTCTTGCCACGGATGTATATTTGCCGGACTGTGAAGGAAAGGTTCCGACCGTATTGATCCGGACACCGTACGGAAAAAATGTTGGACCGTCCATGTATTTCAAATATGTTCGCAGAGGATATGCGGTTGTTGTTCAGGATACGAGAGGCCGTGAGGACAGCGAAGGCGAATGGCTCCCGAATTATTATGAAACAGAGGACGGAGATGACACGCTGAACTGGATCGCAGACCAGGAATGGTCTGATGGAAGTGTGGGAATGACCGGAGGTTCTTATCTGGGGTATGTTCAGTGGGCTGCGATGGTCAGTGAAAATCCTCACCTGAAAGCGATGCTCAGCAGTGTAACGGCAGGAAGTGCATTCGGAGATCTTCCGAGACGCGGCGGCTGCTACAATTCCGGCATGATGGCATGGGCATTTATGGTTTCCGGACAGCGTTCGGATTCTTCTCTCATGGACCGAGATGACTGGGATGAAATCTTAGATATTCGTCCGCTTGAACAGATGGCGAAACAGGCACTGGGATATGATATTCCTTTTGTCAACAAATATCTGCAGCATATGGATCTGGATGATTTCTGGAAGATGACAGACTGGAAATCCAGAATGGGCAGCCACAGGGTTCCGGCATTGATCATGTCCGGATGGTTTGATGACAATGGTATGGGAACCACAGAGGCTCTTGATATCTGCGAAAACTACGAAGATAAAAAAGTAATCCTCGGACCGTGGATTCACAGCGGAAACTCTCATTACGATGTGCATGGTCTGGAACTGGGAATGAATGCGCTTCGTTATGATATGGATATGATCTGTCTGGATTGGCTGGATCATTATCTGAAAGGTGTGGATAACGGAATCGAGAAGACTCCGAAGGTGGAATATTACACCATGGGAACCAATGAGTGGAAGACAGCTGCCAATTGGCCGGTTCCGGAAACGAAGGAAATGATCTTATATCTGGATGGTACAGAGGCTGATGCAGCAGTAACCAATGAAGGCATGATTTCAGTAAATGCTCCGGCCTCAGAGCAGACGGATACTTTCCTTTATGATCCGAAAAACCCGGCGACTCATATCATCGATATGTCAGAAAATGAAATCGAAGTTCCGGAAGACTATACAGAAGAGGAGAAACGTTCGGATATTCTCTGTTATACAACCGAAACACTGACAGAGGATCTGACGATTACAGGTGATGCATATGCGCAGCTGTATCTTTCTTCTGATTGTGAGGATACAGATTTGATCATACGAATCACAGATGTAGATGAAAACGGACGTTCCATGAAACTGGCGGATGGTATGCTTTGTGTACGTTACCGCAACGGTTTTGAAGTACCGGAATTCATGGAGGCTGGCGTTGTATATCCGGTGAAGATCCGTACAACCAAATTGTCTCATACATTTAAGGCTGGTCATAAACTTCGCATTACCATTACATCCAGCGCGAAAAACTTCACATTCCCGAACAGCAATACAAGGGC
>JAFOCX010000026.1 GCA_017380975.1 Lachnospiraceae bacterium | reverse complement strand
GATAAAGGAATAATGACTCTAAATCCCAATAATGCCAATCGGGCTCATGAAAGGTTGGGACACCCCCTCTACGAATGCAAGCATAAATCCAACAGATGCCAGAATCATGACGATATATTATATTTGTAAAGAATAATAAGAGATGTATCTGATAGAAAATCCCGTACATATCTCAAATTTAAGACAGTACGGGATTTTCTACAGGTAGCTTTATATTATTTTTACTAAGTCTAAATATCCATTTATTCTACCGGATACTTCGGCTCTCTTCCCTCCAGCACATCCAAGATCTGCTCCGCACACGCCATTCCCACGGCGTACAGTGCATCATCTGTATTCGCTCCCATATGCGGAGTCGCCACAAAGTTAGAAAGCTCTAAAAGTGGATTGCCCGGTTTCGGAAAACCTTCACAGAACACATCACTCGCTGCTCCGGCCAATTTCCCGGATGTCAGTGCCTCGTAGAGTGCAGCCTCATCCACCAAAGCTCCTCGAGATGTGTTGACTAAAATGGCACTTTCTTTCATCAGCGCAAGTCGCTCTGCAGAAATCAAACCTCTGGACTTTTCTGTCAGGGGCAGGCAAAGACATACTACATCTGAAACCTTCAGCACATCTTCTACTGTCTCCATACGTTTGCTTCCATGTTCTGCTGCACGCGCTTCTGTCAAAGACGGAGAATATGCCACAACATCCATTCCAAAGCCAAATCTTACGATATCTGCCACTTTTGTTGCGATCGCACCAAATCCGATCAGACCACAAACTTTTCCTCGAAGTTCAGAGCCTCGAAGCAACGCCTGGGCTTCCGCCTGTCTGACACTGTCTGCCTTACTTCCACTGGCATCTGCAGTGCCAAAACCGTCGATCACATTTCTTGCTTCCACGATCTTTCTGCAAACAGCCAGCATCAATCCGACACTCAGCTCCGCAACTGCGTTGGCATTGAGATGTGGCGCATAAACCACCTTGATCCCCCTCTTCTTGGCTTCAACCAGATCCACATCATCGGTTCCGGTTCCGTGAACTGCAACCACCTTCAGATTCGGCATCGCATCCATTTCCTTCGCACCAACCTTGATCGCACGAGTGATCAGCGCATCCACCTCTCCGATACGATTCCAGTCAGAGATAATCTCACCATTCGCTTTTAATAATTCTATCGCTTTCGCGTGAATTGTTTCACATACAAAAACTTTCATATTATACTTCCCAGTCAGAATCCAGGAATCCTTCACCGTACACTTCCTTCGCCTCAGATACGATCAGGAATGCTCTCGGATCAATTCCGTAAATCATTTTTTTCGCTTTATAGAACTGTTTTCTGTCAACCACGCAGATCAGCGCTTCACCTTCACGTCCGGAATAAGCACCGCGGCTCTTATAAAATGTAACACCGCGCTCGAGCTCATCCATCAATGCCTGAGCAATTTCCGGAGTATGCGGGGACATTACCGTAATCATGGTACTCTTATTCGTACCATAAAGGATCGTATCGATCACATAGGAACCGAGCACCATGTTGATAACACCATACAAACCGGCTTCAATATTTTTGAACACCAGCATGGATGCTGCAACAATCACAAAGTCTGTCAGCAGTACTGCTGTGCTGGTCTGCATATGCGGGCGGAACTTCTGTAAAAGCTTCGCCATAATGTCACCGCCGCCGGTTGTGGAGCCGCGCATAAATACAACTGCCAGACTGGCGCCAACCATAACTGCACCAAAGATACAGGAAACCAGTTTGTCGCCGGTATAGATCGGAATATACGGAGTTACGATAAAGTCCAGGATCACCGTCAGGATCGCAACTGTCTTAAATGTTTTCAACGTTCTGGACTTACCCAGCCAAATCCAGGACGCGATCAAAAGCGGAATATTGATCATAAATGTCAATGTACCAAGCGGCAAATGCGTAAATCGATTTAAAAGGATCGCAAGTCCTGTCGCACCACCCGGCGCAATATCGATACTGTCGATAAAACAGTGCAGACCGATCGCCTGCAAAAATCCGCCGATTATATCATAAAGCAGATCCAGAGCAAATTCTTTTCCTTTACTCCTTACATTTTCCATATACCGTTTCCATCCTTTCTGATAACATCTCCCACATGTAAGTATACCAAATGCTGCATTTTCAGTCAAACAAAAGAGCGGACAACATCTGCCGTTCAATCAGATATCATCCGCTCTTATGTTTAAGAACTCTTTTCTATTTTATACGGATTCTCCGAAACTTATCTCTTAGAATCCACGTACTTCTTAATATTGGAAGCATTTACAAATTTCTGCACTTCACCGTTGTTTACGATCACCAGTGTCGGAGCCTGCATGATGCCATAAGCATCTGTTAACTCCGGATGCTCTTCTGCATCCACTACCTGATATGCCTCATCCTTTAAGAACTGCTTTGCGATCTTACAGTTCGGGCAAGTCTTTGTTGTGAACAGATAAACACCGTTTGCACCAATGCCTGCGCTCTGGTTTACTGCTGCTTTCTGCTCTTCCTGAGCTGCCTGCACGCTGTTCTTCGCTGCCTGGATCGCTTCCACAATTGTCTTGGATGCATCCGGATTTCTCTTCAGAACAGAAGACTTCATATCGTAAACTTTACGCTCTTTGTACTCCTGTGTCTTGCCATCGTTCCAGTTCTGAACCGGACGGTAGTAACCTGTGATACGGCTGTAAACCTCTGCCTTCTCACCACAGATCGGACATGTATAATGTTCACCGATCAGGTAACCATGCTCTTTACAGATGGAGTATGTCGGAGACAGTGTGTAGTACGGAAGTTTGTAGTTTTCCGCGATCGTACGAACCATCTTCGCTGCTGCCTTCCAATCCGGAAGTTTCTCACCGAGGAATGCGTGGAATACTGTACCGGATGTGTAGAGAGTCTGTAACTCATCCTGAATATCCAGAGCATCGAATACGTCAGATGTATAGCCAACCGGAAGGTGGGAGCTGTTTGTGTAGTACGGTGTACCGTCAGCCTCACCTGCTGTGATAATATCCGGATACTTCGCCTTGTCATGTTTTGCAAGACGGTAAGTTGTGGACTCAGCCGGAGTTGCCTCTAAGTTGTAGAGATCACCATACTCCTCCTGGTAATTAACAAGACGCTCTCTCATATGGTTCAGAACGTTCTTTGTAAACTCCTGCGCTTCCTCTGTGATCAGGTTCTTCTTCAGCCACTTCGCATTTAAACATGCCTCGTTCATACCAATGAGACCGATTGTAGAGAAGTGATTGTTGAATGTGCCAAGGTATCTCTTTGTATACGGATACAGACCGCCGTCAAGAAGCTTTGTGATAACTTCACGTTTGATCTTTAAGGAACGTGCGGAAATATCCATAATTCTGTCAAGTCTGCTGTAGAACTCTTCCTCGTTGTTGGAGAGGTACGCGATTCTCGGAATGTTGATAGTAACAACACCTACGGAACCTGTGCTCTCGCCTGCGCCGAAGAAACCACCTGTCTTCTTTCTGAGCTCACGAAGATCCAGACGAAGACGGCAGCACATACTGCGGACATCGCTCGGCTGCATGTCACTGTTGATATAGTTGGAGAAATACGGAGTGCCGTATTTGGATGTCATCTCAAATAACAGGCGGTTGTTCTCTGTGTCAGACCAGTCGAAATCTCTTGTAATGGAGTATGTCGGGATCGGATACTGGAAACCGCGGCCGTTTGCGTCACCTTCAACCATTGTCTCGATGAACGCTTTGTTGATCATATCCATCTCTTTCTTACAGTCGCCGTAAGTGAAATCCATGTTCTTGCCGCCAACGATCGCCGGCATATGTTCCATATCCTCCGGAACTGTCCAGTCCAGAGTGATGTTGGAGAACGGAGCCTGTGTACCCCAGCGGCTCGGTGTGTTTACACCGTAGATAAATGCCTCGATGCATTTCTTAACAGCCGGGTAATCCAGATTGTCTACCTTAACGAACGGAGCTAAATATGTATCAAAAGAGGAGAATGCCTGTGCGCCTGCCCACTCGTTCTGCATAATACCGAGGAAGTTTACCATCTGGTTGCAGAGTACGGAAAGGTGTTTCGCCGGAGAGGATGTGATCTTGCCCGGAATACCGCCAAGACCGTCCTGGATCAGCTGCTTTAAGGACCAGCCTGCACAGTAGCCTGTTAACATGGACAGGTCATGAATGTGGATATCGCCTCTTCTGTGAGCCTCTGCGATCTCTGTATCATAGATCTCAGACAGCCAGTAGTTTGCTGTGATCGCACCGGAGTTGCTTAAGATCAGGCCGCCGACAGAATATGTAACGGTGGAGTTCTCTTTTACACGCCAGTCTTCGATCTTTACATAACCATTCACAACGTCTTTGTAATCGAGGATCGTATTTTTCATATTACGGATTCTCTCACGCTGTTTTCTATATAAAATGTATGCTTTCGCAACATCTGTATATCCGGTCTCTTCCAGAACATGCTCAGCGCTGTCCTGAATCTGCTCTACGGAAATCTTGCCGTCCTTCATCTTGCCCTGGAAATCTGCTGTTACACGCAGGGAAAGAAGCTGGAGGATCTCTTCCGTATAATCTTTATTAGTAGCTTTGAATGCTTTCTTGATCGCTTCTGTGATCTTGCTCAAATTGAACTCCGCGATCTCACCATCACGCTTAATGACCTGGATCATTCCCATACCCCTCTTTCTAAACTCGTACAAAAAACGCCACCTTTGGCGTGGTAAATCCTATTATAGCAAAGGGGATAAAAAAACACAATATCTAGTTTCATCTTTTTTTCGAGAACTAGATATTGTGTTTACTTTACATATATTGTCTAAAAATAATGTTTATCTTGTGTGTATAAAAGGATTTTATGCCCTATTTCCCACGATATGACGCATATTGTGGCTGGGAACTTCATTCTATCAAACATTCCATCGTTTGTCCATCACAATATCTTGTGTTTTAAAAAATAAATCACTTGACTTTTTCCCCAAGATATGCTTCTGCTTTCGATGAAAAATTAACGATAAAATTCCTCAAAAAGCTCTGCCGGAACATAGGCTTTTACATGGATTCCTTCGTCTGTATATTCCTCAGAAAGAAGCTGTCCTTTTGCTCGGATCTTCTGGATCTTGCCTGCCTCCGCATATCCGAAGATCTTCTCCAGATAGATCCTGCGGCTGCGTAAAATGTTTTCAATGGTCTCTAAAAGCTCATCCAGACCCTCTCCTGTCTTCGCAGAGATTTTCACACGGAAGTCTGCTTTCGGGTCACGACAGGTCACGTCTGCATCCATACGGTCGATCTTATTGAAGACTGTCACGATATCCTTGCCCTGCACTTCCAGCTGACGCAGAGTCTCGTACACCACATGCATCTGCATGTCCATCTGCGGGTTGGAACAGTCCACTACATGAAGGATCACATCGCTGTATTTGGCCTCTTCCAGCGTACTCTTGAACGCATCGATCAAATGATGCGGGAGCTTGCGGATAAATCCAACGGTATCTGTAAGAAGCACCTTCTCGCCGCCCGGAAGTGTTAATGCACGCGTTGTCGGATCCAGTGTGGCGAACAGTTTATCCTCCGCCAGAATACCTGCCTGTGTCAGTTTATTTAATAATGTAGATTTGCCTGCGTTTGTATAACCTACGATCGCAAGAGTCAGTGTACCGCTGCCCTCACGCTGCTTTCTCTGCACCTCACGATGACGCTTCACGTCCTCCAGCTCTGCCTTCAGAACACTGATACGGTCGTGGATCAGTCGACGGTCGATCTCAAGCTTTTTCTCACCCGGACCTCTGGTACCGATACCGCCGCCCAGACGGGACAGGGAGTTGCGAAGACCGATCAGACGCGCTGCACGGTATCTTAACTGAGCCAGCTCGACCTGGATCTTACCTTCTCTGGTACGTGCTCTGGATGCGAAAATATCCAGAATGACCATAGTACGGTCCATTACCTTCATCTGCAGGGCATCTTCCAGGTTGCGAAGCTGCGCCGGAGACAATTCATCATCACACACAATACCGGTCGCCTCACGCTCCCACGCCATCTCTCGGATCTCTTCGATCTTACCTTTACCCACATAAGTGCCCGGGTGGATATTTTCACGATTCTGGATCACAGTACCAACGGTCACAGCACCGGCCGTGGATACCAATTCAGAAAGCTCCTGTACGGAATTGACCGTATCATCATTATCATCCGTGCTTACCGCTACCAGAATGACACGCTCTTCCTGCTCTTTTAACTCAATCATTTCTGCCATAGAATTCTATTTCCTTACTATTCACTAAAATACTTTGTCTCTATCTTGTCTCAAGAAATGCGATCTCATGCGCCACCCGTTCATCAGTTCCGTATTCCGCTGCATAAGCACGGAATAACTCCAGCGCCTTCGAGAAATCACCTAAATACTCATAGCACACCGCCTCATTGAACTTCAGCTCCTGCATCGCAAGACCGTCCGTCAGGATCAGTCCTTTCGCTGCCGTCTTGAGTGCTTCCTCATAATCTCCGGCGTTCATTGCCATGAGCATCAGACGATTGTAGATCGCTGTACTTCCATGACCGCCGTCGATCAGCTCCTGATAAACATCTCTCGCAGCTTCCGCCTGTCCGCCGGCCTCATATCCTTCCGCCAGCGCCATGGTCGCTTCGAAAAATCCTGCTGCCTCCGACTTTTTATCCAGTTCCTTGCCACTCGTCAACAAGGAAAGCGCCTCTTCCAATTGTCCGTCTCTTGCCATCGCAATCGCAGCAAAATAATAATACTCCGGAAGCGCTTTGTCAACCTCTATCAGTGTCCGGTATGTATGTACCGCAGCTTCATAGTCCTCCAATAAGAACTCTGCCTCTGCACGGTATTTTAACACATCCAGTTCGAACTCGGTTACTTTCTTTGCCTCTTCGACCAGATCATTAAATACCGCCACAGCCTCCTCATAATCACCCTGTTCCATCTTGGCGATCGCAGACTCACGTGCTGCGAGCATCTCCTCTGTCACGCCTCCACAGGCGGTTAAAAGCACGGATGCAAGAAGCACCGCAGCCAGACGGCCCGTGCTTCTTGCTCTCCAATTGTTTCTCTTAAATCTTTTCATCCACATTCTCTTTCTATTTTGATCTCTCAAACTTCGCACCGATCACCATGATCACTGCAAACACGATCGCATACCACAGACATCCGATTCGATGGCTGATGATCGAAGCAAGAACCATAAATGCACTTCCTGCGATCGCCATGATCGGGAAAATATATCGGCGCAGAACGCCTTCTTCTGTTTCTTTGCGCATCCACTGAATAAAGATCGGGATGTACATCAGATAAACAGAAATGATCGGAAGCTCTGTCGGGTCAAATACAAACGGACCGCTCCATGTACCTGCCAGGTTGGACAGGTAGAAATACAGGAACCATGCAGATGTAACAAGCAGAGCAAATACTGCGGAGTTGCCCGGCATATTCGTTCTCTTGTCAACCTGACCAAACATCTCCGGATCCGGACCTTCACCACGGTTTGCAATAGAATACATACAGCGGCTGCAGCCCATCATCAGACCATTGGCTGTACCAAGGCAGGAAATTGCAATAAACAGATTCAGAATATTACCTAATACGCTGCCGAAAATATTCGTAAATGCGATTGTCGCACCTTTATCGATCAGATCCTGGTTTGATGCACCGCCTGCAACACCAATATAATAGAAGATATAAACCGCAATGATAATGAAACCACCGATCACCAATGCTTTCGGGAGATTCTTTTTCGAATCTTTAATCTCCGAGTTGATGGAAGTCGCGATGATCCAGCCTTCGTACGCAAATGCAGTCGCACAAACGGATGCAAACAGCGGATTGGAAGACACAGACGCAACCTCAGCCGTTGTTGTCATATTTTCCTGCAGCTGTCCGGATGCAAGACCGTATACCATACCAACCACTGCCATGAGAGTCAGCGGGATCATTTTAATGATCGTTGTGGAAGTCTGCAGTTTTCCGCCTTTCTTCGGAGAAAGTACATTCAGCGCATATACAGCACACAGAACAAACAATGTCAGTGCCATACACTCCGGACCGATCACACAGCCGCCCTCTGCTGCCGGAATGATCATCTTAAAATCCGGATTTACAGAAACGATAAACTCTAATGTATAACGCGCTGTCAGCCACGCAAGAGCAGCTGTCATACTCGGGAAATAGATGGTTGCGATAAACCATCCCATGTAGTAACCGTAACGCGGACCAACGGTCGCTTCCGCATAGTCTACCATACCGTTTACACGTTCATATTTCTGGCTCATAAAGGAAAACGTGATCAGACACACCAGCATGATCGCACCGCCGATCAGCCACGCTAAGATCGCCAGAGGCATATCTCCGCCTGTCTTTGTAAGAATCGCCTGTGCCTTAAAGAATACACCGGAACCGATTACAATTCCTACAACCATGCAAATTGCTGTAAATAGTCCATACTTACGTTCTAGCTTGTTCTCCATACTCAAGTCTTCCTTTCGTGTTTTATGATTATTTTACACCTGTAGAACCAAAACCGCCACGGGCAACATCGCTTAAATGCTCAGTCTCTTCAAATACCAGTTTCGGCTGATTTTCCATAATACGGAACTGGCACACACGGTCATTCACATGGATCACCGTATCTCTTGTGGCGTATACCGGCCAGCGCCAGATATCCTCATCACCACAGTAAGTATTGTCAACAACGCCGACAGAATTAACCTGAAGCAGACCGTAATTCTTAAATGTGGAGCTTCTCGGTGCAATGTGCGCCTCGTAACCCTCCGGAAGCTTCATGGAAATGCCCAGATTCACCAGTTTGAACTCTCCGGCTTTGAATTCCACTTCCTCTGCTGCTCTCAGATCGATCCAGTCGGACTTTCCGTCAATATATGTGAGCTTATCAATTTTATCACTGTGATATTTAATTTTAATCGTCTTCATCAGGTCCCTCTTTTCTTATCATGCTCTGATAATCATACCATGATACCACACATTTTTCAACTTTATTTCATTAACGCAAGAAAGAATCTTAAGAAATAAGAATTGCCTTATGCACACTCTTATAATACTTTAAGACCATATACAAGGCTCCGCCGCACCATGCAGACACCTCTGCAATAAAAATACCGTTTTCATATCCGGTTAAACCGACAATGATCGAGATTCCCACACGAAGAAACAGCTGGATCACGCCGGAAACTACGGAAGCCATGGTATTTCCCGTGCCATTTAACGCTGCCTGGTATGCATATAGCATATAAAGAACCGGTAAAAATACCGCCATGTATACAAGATACAGATACGCCGCATCACCTGCAGCTTTCATCATCTCTGCTGAATCCGCTGAAATGAACAACATCGTCAACGGTCGTCCAAATACGATCAACAATACCATGATCACCAAGGATGTTGCGATCGACAATAAGGTCGCTGCTTTCATACCACTCTTAATACGATCATATTTTCCTGCACCGAAATTCTGGCCCACATACGTTGTAACTGCGAAGCTGTAGGACAATGTCGCGATCTCCAGGAGACCGTATAACTTGTTGGACGCTGTAAATCCTGCGATAAAGCTCATTCCAAAACCATTGACAATGGTCTGGATCGCCATACCGCCGATGGAAACGATCGTATTTTTTGCCGCGATCGGAGCACCGAGCCCCAGCAGTGTCTTGCACGAAGCGCCATTGGACTTCATATCTTTTCTTCCAAAACGAAGCGCCTCCGTTCTGCGAATCTTTGAAAAGCAAATGGTACCGGATACGCCCTGAGAAAAGATCGTCGCTGCCGCTGCACCTGCGATTCCCCATTTCAAAACAAATACCGCCACACAGTCCAGCACAATATTCGTAACAGAAGCAATGATCATCGCCTTTAACGGTGTTTTGCTGTCGCCCACGGCGCGGAGCACTGCCGCACCGAAATTGTAGAGCATGACCAGCGGAAAACCACCCAGCATGATGCGCATGTACTGCTC
>JAFOCX010000202.1 GCA_017380975.1 Lachnospiraceae bacterium | reverse complement strand
GGCGGAAAACATGCAGACAATACCGTGGATCTGCAGGAATTTATGATCGTACCGGTCGGCGCATCGAGTTTTGCAGAAGGATTACGTATGTGTGCAGAAATTTATCACACATTAAAAACATTGCTAAAGAATGATGGTTATTCTACAGCGATCGGAGACGAGGGCGGTTTTGCACCGAATCTGAAGGATTCAGAAGAAGTTCTCTCTTACATGGTAAAAGCAATAAGGGAGACCGGATATGAGCCCGGTGCAGATGTGAAAATTGCCATCGATGCTGCTGCCAGCGAATTGTTCAACGAGCAGACCGGTATGTATGAGTTCGAAGGAGAAAGTAAAATGCGAGGTCTGAAAGTGGAGCGCACAACAGAGCAGATGGTGGATTACTTCCGCTGTTTGGCAGCTGCATTTCCCATCTGTTCCATTGAAGATGCACTTGACGAAGAAGATTGGAAAGGCTGGCAGCTTTTGACAAAAAACTTGGGTGATAAAGTACAGCTGGTTGGTGATGATCTGTTTGTAACAAATAAAAAGAGACTGGAGAAGGGAATTGAACTTCAAGCCGGAAATGCAATCTTAATTAAAGTCAATCAGATCGGAACCCTTTCCGAGAGCCTGGAAGCAATCGAAACGGCGAAAAAAGCCGGCTTTAAGGTCGTGATCTCGCACAGATCGGGAGAAACGGAAGATCCATTTATTGCAGATCTGGCGGTTGCGGTCAATGCAGGACAGATCAAGACAGGAGCCCCCTGTCGTTCCGAACGGGTATCAAAATACAATGAATTATTAAGAATTGAAGAAAAAATTAGCGGAGATTCCGGGAAATAAAGGTTGTATTTCAAAGAAAATTATGCTATGATAACTGTTGTTTGTGGACAGGAGGTGTAATTTAATGTTAAGAATCCTTTTAACAATTGTATTCGTTATCGCATGTGTCGCTATGACAGTTATCGTATTAATGCAGGAAGGTAAGTCCTCCGGACTCGGTGCACTCAGCGGAGCTGCAGAGAGCCATTGGGCTAAAAATAAGGGCCGTACTTTAGAAGGTAATATGGAAAAGATCACAAAGATTATCGCGGTATTAATCTTTGTACTGGCACTTGCTTTAAATTTAAACATCTAAGATGACGAACACTCTTGCAGGATTTTCTTCAAGAGTGTTTTTTATTTGTTCCTGATATTCTGACCTTGGTCCACCAAACGAGAGGAGTAAAATGGAAAATAATCAGTTTCAAGAGCGAAAGGATATGCTCCTGGCTCTTATGAATGAAAAAGAGTATGTACCGATGAAGCTGAAAGAGCTGGCAATTCTTCTGGATATTCCGAAGGAAAATCGAGAAGAGTTAAAACAGGTACTGGATGCACTGATGGCAGAAGGCAAGATCAGTGTTTCAAAGAAAGGAAAATACGGAAAAGCAGAGATTTTTGCACAGACAGGTATTTTCCATGCACATCCGCGCGGTTTCGGTTTTGTTACAATTGAAGGCCGTGAGGGTGATGTTTTTGTTGCACCGGACAATATCAAAGATGCGATGGATGGGGATACGGTTCAGGTGGTTGTTGAGGAAGAGACAAAAAATCGCAAAGCAGAGGCGGTTGTGGTAAAAATCCTGATCCGCGCCAATGAGACTGTGATCGGAACCTTTGAAAAAAGCAAACGTTTTGGTTTTGTTATTCCGGATAATCCAAGGATCACCGTGGATGTATTCGTTCCGGAAGGCGCAGACATGGGAGCTGTGACAGGACATAAAGTCATTGTCAAACTGACTTCTTATGGTGGCGGCAGAAAGAATCCGGAGGGACGCGTAGTTCAGATCCTCGGTCATGTCAATGATCCGGGTGTGGACATTCTTTCTATCATCAAAGCATATGATCTTCCGGAGAGTTATCCGGACGACGTGATGGAAGAGGTGGCAGATGTTCCGGAGGCACTGACAGACGAAATGATCGCTGAAGAACTGGAAAAGGGACGTGTAGATCTTCGAAACGTTCCGATGGTAACCATTGACGGAGAAGATGCAAAAGACCTGGATGACGCAGTCAGCGTATCGAAAGAAATCGTAAACGGACGCGTCGTGTACCATCTTGGTGTGCACATTGCGGATGTTACCCATTATGTTAGAGAACATACACCGCTGGATAAAGAAGCATTAAAACGCGGAACCAGTGTGTATCTGGTGGACCGTGTGATCCCAATGCTTCCGCACAGACTGTCCAACGGAATCTGTTCGTTAAATGCAGGAGCCGATCGTTTTGCACTCAGCTGTCTGATGGATCTGGATGAAAAAGGCAATGTGATCGGTCACAGGATCTGTGAGTCTGTTGTTAACATCGACAGACGTATGACTTATACAGCAGTCAATGCAATTTTACAGGCGAAAAGCGGTGTTTACGATGAATCGGAAGAAAGCATCGTAACGGCGGATCCAGCGGAAGAGGACATGATATACATGTCCAAAAAAGAAGCGCGTGAATATATGAGGGCGCTTGAAGCAGAACGAAAGGAAAAAGAAGCCAAGAAGCAGTTTGCCATGAACTGTCTGGAAGAGTATGCGGAGTTTGTTCCGATGTTCCTGCTTATGGATGAAACTGCAAAGGTTCTCAGAAGCAAACGAATGGCTCGTGGTGCGGTAGATTTTGATTTCCCGGAGTGTAAGATCATTCTGGATGAAAAAGGCCGTCCGAAGGAGATCAAACCGTATGAGCGCAACGATGCAAACATGCTCATCGAAGATTTTATGCTTGCAGCTAATGAGACGGTGGCAGAGGATTATTATTGGCAGCAGATTCCATTCCTGTATCGTACCCATGAAAAGCCGGATGAGGAAAAGATCAAACGTTTTGGCATCCTGATCAATAACTTCGGTTACTCCATCCGTTTACAGAATGGTGAGCTTCATCCGAAGGAAATGCAAAAACTGCTCGCAAAAGTCGCCGGAACTCCGGAAGAAGCATTGCTCTCCAGACTGGCGCTCCGTTCCATGAAGCAGGCGAAATATTCCACAGACTGTGTGGGCCATTTTGGTCTTGCTGCGAAGTATTATACACACTTTACGTCTCCGATCCGCCGTTATCCGGACCTTCAGATCCACAGGATCATTAAAGAGAATCTCCACGGAAAACTGGAACAAAAACGCTTGTCTCATTATGATAGAATTCTTCAGGAAGTTTCGGTTTGGACATCTTCCAGAGAGCGTTTGGCAGAAGAGGCGGAACGCGAGACAGACAAGGCAAAGAAAGTTCAGTACATGGAACGCAGAGTCGGTGAAATCTACGACGGTGTGATTTCCGGAATGAGCAATTACGGTTTTTATGTGGAGCTTCCGAATACGATCGAGGGAATGGTAAGAGTTTCTGAGTTGAACGGAGATTACTATGTCTTCGACGAGGAGCACTATGAGCTGGTAGGAGAACGTACACGAAGAAGATTCAAACTTGGCCAGCAGATCCGTATTCAAGTGGTCGGTGTGGACCGTTACATGAAAACAATTGATTTTCTTCCGGTCAGGAATTTTTAAAACGCTTGTAATTTATCATGGCAGGCTGTAAAATAATGCTACAGTCTGCCGTGTAAAAAGGAGAACGATATGGCAAAAAGCGGAATAAAATTAATCGCAAATAATAAAAAGGCTTTTTTCGATTACTTTATTGATGAGAAATACGAATGTGGCATCTCCCTTGCAGGTACAGAAGTAAAGTCTCTTCGTATGGGCAAGTGCAGTGTGAAAGAATCTTTTGTTCGTATTATCAATGACGAAGTGATGATCTTAGGCATGCACATCAGCCCGTATGAAAAGGGCAATATCTTTAATAAGGATCCGCTTAGAGATCGTAAGCTTCTGATGCATCGCTATGAGATTAACAAATTAAAAGGCAAGATTCAGGAAAAGGGTTACACCCTGGTTCCGCTTCAGGTTTATTTTAAGGGAAGTCTCGTAAAGGTAGAGATTGGTCTTGCAAGAGGTAAAAAACTCTATGACAAACGTGCGGATATCGCAAAGAAAGACCAGAGAAGAGAGCTTGAGAAAGATTTCAAAGTGAAAAATCTGTACTAAATACAGACTTTGATGGCATTTTGCGTCATTTCTGTAAGGAAAATGTAAGTCACAACGCCTTGACTTTGCAGAGGCAAAATGCTATGATTAAGTACGCTCAGGAGAGATCCTGACGCAACGGTTTCGCGCAGTCGTGCGCACTTGCTCCTCAGAGGGCGGCCAGTAAGGGCTTGTACTGGTTTCGACGGGGGCTATGAAGCTGGTGAAGCTATCCGCATGCAATGCGTCAAATGGCAAACTAAAAATAAACGCTAACAACGAATTAGCATACGCTGCCTAATTTAGGCGCTGTCGGCCCGGTATGACCTGCAATATCGGTAACCGGCATCATTAAAAGCAGGAAACGACACGTGCAAAGCTTTGCGCACGCGGGCGTATTATGAAGCTACCAAACGTATCAGGGTGTCTGCTCCCGGGCACGGGCGGGAATTCTAAATAACAGACTATGATAGTAGAAGAACAGGGGATTGGTTTTCGGACAGGGGTTCGATTCCCCTCAGGTCCATCAAAAAGGGTCAGCACTCGGATGAGTACTGACCCTTTTTATTTTATATAGATTCATTTAAACATTATGTACGGTCTTTGCGAAAACGAAGGAACCAGTCCAGCGCATATTCATTTTCATCGGTAGAAGCCATTCCTGCTTCGGCAGCAGATACGGTTACCGGAGTGGAAATGATCAGATCGTCACCCGGCTGCCAGTTGGCCGGTGTGGAGTTGTGCGTCTCATCGGATTTCTGAAGAGCCTGGATCATGCGTTTGATCTCTTGGAAATTGCGTCCTGTGGTCAGCGGATAGTAAACGATAGAGCGAATGATGCCCTGCGGATCAATGATAAAGACCGCACGCACAGCCTGTGTGCTGGAAACGTTTGGCTGAAGCATACCGTATTTTGTGGAGACCTTTGTGTTCAGATCGGCGATCACCGGGAAATCGATCTTTACGTTTTTCAGGCCATTCCATTCAAGTTCTTCAATTCTGCGAATCCATGCAATATGAGAATAGAGGGAATCTACGGAGAGGCCTAACAGTTCTACATTCATATTGCGGAATTCTTCTTTCATAGACGCCATAGTCATAAATTCGGTTGTACATACCGGTGTAAAATCAGAAGGATGGGAAAAGAATAAGACCCATTTACCTTCATAGTCTTCCGGAAAATGTATCGTTCCGTTTGTTGTCAGGGCTTGGAAAGCAGGAGCTTTATCTCCGATCAAAGGAAGTCTGTTATAGTCTTCTGTCATAGTACGTTCCTCCTTGTTTATTTATTTGGTTAGTCTATTATAACTGATAAATAGAAAACGAGCAAGTGAAAAACTTTTAGAGGGTAAAACAAAATGGACAGTCTTCATAAGAATACTGTCCATAATATTATCTGAAATTAAAGTTCAAACTCTACATTTTCATCTTCGCGCTCGCGAACCATCTGCCAGATCAGATCATGCATCCATTTCACTGTCTCTTCCAGTTTATTATTCTCATCGCGAAGGCGTGCGATCTCCTGCTCTAAAGAAGCAATCGTTTTCTGCCATTCGCCAATAATAATCTCATTTTCCAGTGCTGTCATATTCTCGTTTGCCATGTGTAGGTCCTCCCATGAAATCTATTATTTCATAGTATAACATTGATAGGGAGTTCTGTCCAGTAAAGGATTTTTTTGGGAAACGGGATTGTTACAAAATCGGGAAATCTGGGATTGATTCATAACACGCTTTGAGATATAATGACAGATAAGTGATTTTTGCGAAAGAGGTGTAACGATGGAGTTAGCAAGAGATGACGCTCTGTTTATGGTGAAAGCACGTGTGACAGAGGACAAACTCCTGCGTCTGGAGCGAGGTACCAGAGTACTCGGATTTCAGAACGGAGCAAAGAAGATCTTATCCATTTTTGGTGTGATCGCTTTGGTATGTCTTGTGGCAAAAGGATTCTTTGATGGTATGGCATCCATGATCCTTGCTGCGATCGGCGGAGCGATGCTTTTGATCTTTATGGCCGGATCTTATGCGCTTGCAAAGGGATGGGCCGGAACAAAACGTGATATCAAAAAGAAGTACAATGAAAATAAGGCAGAGTACCAGAAGGAAAAGGAATATTATTTCTTTGAAGATCACTATGAGATCGCAGGCGAGTTCGAACATTCCAGACTCGAGTACAAAAACATCGGCCGTATGTTAGACATGTCAGGTATGCTGGTATTTTTGGAAAAAGGCGATGTTGTCCGCTTCTTTATGAAGGAAGAAGTGAAAAAGGGAAATGCCACAGAACTGGCAGGTTTTCTGGAAAGGATGAGTGAGACGAAGATGGAATACGTCTCTGTAAAGTAAGATTATGGAAAAGAAATTTACAGCAACTATGACATTTAGTGAAAATGTCTTTTATCATCGAGCACTCGTATCCGGTCCTGATTATGCAAAACCGGTTAAGAAGTCCATGTTAGGTGATCTGGATGTTTCAGACATCATGATGAGCTTTTTAGCATTTGGACTCTATTTCCTGGCAACCGGAGGCGTTGATCTTCCGAATCGTATTTTTCAGTCTGTGATCGCATGGATTTTGTTTTTAACAGTTATGCGCAGCCTGAACCGTATGAGAAAGAGTTCAAAAGAGCCGGTAAGATCGGAAACTGCTTTAAAACGTATTGCAAAGTCTGATCTTGGCGCATC
>JAFOCX010000025.1 GCA_017380975.1 Lachnospiraceae bacterium | reverse complement strand
GGGCGCGACGCCATGCTCCTCAGCGATTAAACGAAATCATTGCAAAACCTAAACAGCCACGCAGAAAAAGCAGTTTCTGCGTGGCATTTTTATTCGTTGTATTCCGGAGCGGATCTCAGATCCGTCTGGGTATGGTATCGCACATATTCTCTGGGGGTCACTCCATAGACGCGCCGGAAGGCTCGAAGGAAAGTGGAGTAATCCGTAAATCCACTTTCTCTGGCCGCCTGTTCCGCAGAAGTCTGCTCCAGCAGTTTCTGCGTGGAGAGGATCAGTCTCTTCTGCAGGACATACTGATGAATGGTACAGTTGGCGATCTCCTTGAATCGGTGCATGAGCCAGCTTTTGCTCAGGTAAAAATGTCCCGAGAGCGCTTCCACGGAAAGATCCTCCGTCAGATTCTGATTCATATACTGCAGGATCGCGTCGATTCTGGGATCGGAAAGCTCTTCGTGTTCCCGCAGCGACGGACCGGTCTGGAGCACCGCTCTGGAGACCTGAGTCGCGATCTCGATGAACAGCGCCTCTTTCAGAGCTTCCCATCCATATTCCTTCTCGGTCTCCGTTTTTTCCAGTCGCTGCAGCAGTCCCATAAGCTCGCTGCGATCATACCGATTGCGTTTGAGCAGATAGGCATTCTGTTCTTCGCAGATCGAAAATCCGTCCGTTAGATTCCATCGTTCCAGACTCTCCGGGCGGATCCACAGGATATACCGGGAATAGGCCTCCTCCCCGCTGATCATCGGCTGATGGATGGCATAGGCGGGAATCAGCAGAATATCCCCCTCCTTCAGCAGATAATTCCGTCCTTCGATCAGATACCGGACATCGCCGGACAGAAACAGGATCAGTTTATGAAATTCATGATAATGGTATGGAATATCTCCGCCTCTGGTATCTTCCAGATGAAACAGCCGGAACGGTGTTTCAAGATATCCCCGTTTATCCGCATTTTCAATCTTTCCCATAGAAATCTCCCTGCACGTTTTGCCTTGTTTGACCTTATTTTACCACAATAATATGGATATTTCTCCATTCTCCATGTTTGCAGCAAAAAAGATCACGGAGAATTGCCTCCGTGATCTTTTTTCAGTATTGCAGGATGGGTGCTGAGCCGTCATCGGCACCTTTTTCGATGTGCCGAATCTCACAGACATAGGAATAATCGTTGCTGACAGTGACCGTGACCCGATCTCCTTCTCGGGCACCCAGCACAGCTTTTCCGAAAGGAGATTCTTTGCTGATCAGTCCCTGACGGGGATCGGTGCGGACGGTCGTTACGACCTGGATGACCTGCTCCTCATCGTCCTCCTCCATATACACCGTTACACGGTCATAGAGTCCTACCGTATCCGCTGAGGAACGATCGGAAATGACATGTGCTGTTTTGATCATCTGTTCCAAATAGCGAATGCGGCTTTTATTGCGGTTCAGTTCCTGCTTTGCAGTCTTGTATTCGTAATTCTCACTGAGATCGCCGAAGGCGCGCGTCCGTTTGACTTCCTCCAGCTGTTCGGGAAGAAGCTCTTTTCTGCGATGCTCCAGCTCCTCTTTCATCTTCTGAATATCCTGCTTTGTCAGTTCATCATGCATGGTATCTTTCTTTCTCGCTGAAAAAACGCAGAAACAAGTAGTTTCTGCGTTTTTATCTTGGTTTGATTGTTACTCAGACAAGCTCAATAACTGCAGTCTCTGCTGCATCACCGCGGCGAACACCGGTGCGGGTGACGCGGGTGTAACCGCCGTTGCGGTCAGCATACTTAGGAGCTATTGTATCAAATACCTTTTTGGCAACTTCTTCACGAGTGATGAAGGAAAGCGCCTGACGGTATGCAGCCATATCTTTCTTTTTACCAAGAGTAATCATTTTTTCAGCCATAGGGGCAATCTCCTTGGCACGGGTAAAGGTGGTCTCCATTCTGCCGTTATCCAGAAAATCTGTTACCTGCTGACGGAGCATGGCCTTACGCTGTGCAGTAGTCTTGCCAAGCTTTCTTGTTCCGGGCATATCGATTTCTCCTCCTATTCAGAGCGCTTACTGGTTGTTGCCGGGGTTGTCTTCGTCTGCCAAAGACAGTCCCATCATAGCCAGTTTGTGCTCAACTTCTTCCAGGGATTTGCGGCCGAGGTTGCGAACTTTGATCATCTCGTCCTGAGTCTTGGAGATCAGGTCGGCCACAGTGTTAATGTTCGCACGTTTCAGACAGTTGAAACTTCTGACGGACAGATCCAGTTCCTCGATGGTCATATCGAGAACCTTGTCATGGGTATTATCCACATGTTCCACAACCGTGGAGCTTGCACCGATAGTATCCGACAGATCTGTGAACAGAGTGAAGTGATCACAGAGGATCTTTGCACCCAGAGAGAGTGCATCGCGTGCAGAAATTGTTTTGTCTGTCCAGACTTCGATCGTCAGTTTGTCAAAGTCTGTCTGGTTACCCACACGAGTGTTTTCCACAGTGTAATTAACTTTAAGCACCGGGGTATAAATGGAGTCCACAGGAATCGTGCCGATCGCCAGCTGAGAATTCTTGTTCTTGTCTGCAGAAACATATCCTCTGCCGTGATTCAAAACCAGTTCCATACTGAGAGCTCCATCAGGACCCAGTGTTGCGATGGGTTGCTCAGGGTTCAGGATTTCTACTTCGCCGTCCGCCTTGATATCGCCGGCAGTGACAACGCCTTCACCGGAAGCTTCAATATAGACGGTCTTTGCTCCTTCCGAATGCAGGCGAGCAATGATGCTCTTAACATTCAGAACAATCTCTGTTACATCTTCCTTCACTCCCGGAATTGTTGAGAACTCATGCTGAACACCAGCGATCTTAACACTGGTCACAGCAGTTCCGGGCAGGGAGGACAGTAAAACCCTGCGAAGAGAGTTACCTAAAGTCGTACCGTAGCCTCGCTCCAGAGGTTCCACAATATACTTGCCATAAGAGCTGTCGGTGGGGGTCTCCAAACATTCAATACGAGGCTTCTCTATTTCTAACATGTTAATACCTTAACCCTCCTTATTAAGTTGCTGTGCTTCCCGCACAGAATATGAATCAGCTTACCAATCCGAGGGTAATTATTACTTGGAATACAACTCGACGATAAGGTGTTCCTCGACGGGAAAATCGATATCTTCTCTGGTCGGTGCTGCAACAATCTTTGCTGCATACTTCTCAGCATCATACTCAAGCCACTGCGGAATTGCATGACTTGCGTTTGCTTCGGTATTCTCCTTGATTCTCTCCATGCTGCGGCTCTTCTCACGAAGGGCAACAACCATACCAGGTTTGACCTGATAGCTGGGGATGTTCACTTTGCGTCCATTAACAGTGATATGTCCGTGGTTTACCAGCTGACGGGCTTCACGACGGGTGACAGCCAGACCGAGACGGTAAACGACGTTGTCAAGACGGCTCT
>JAFOCX010000201.1 GCA_017380975.1 Lachnospiraceae bacterium | reverse complement strand
TTACATCTCCGAAACTGACAGGAACCAGAGGTGTTTTGAATGTAAGCAGTGTTTATGTTGGTGAGATTCAGTTCAAAAACCTGACAATGAAATTTGAAGACGGTCGTGTGACAGAAGTTTCTTGTGATAACTTCCTGGAAATGCTGCCGAATGATGCAGATGAGGCGATGATCGAAGAGGCAAAGGCGGCCGGAAAGAGACTGGTCGTTCAGGAAATCATGAATCAGCATGAATCCCTTCCGCTTGGCGAGTTTGCGATCGGCACCAATACAACTGCATATGCGATGGCAGAAAAATATCGGATCATTGATCGTTTGCCGATCCTGATCGTGGAAAAAATGGGGCCTCATTTTGCCGTGGGTGACACTTGTTACAGTTGGTCTGAAGACAGTCCGATGTATAACCCGGATGGAAAAGAGATGATCGCACGCGACAATGAAGTTTCTATATTAAGAAAAGAAGATGTTTCAAAAGCATACTTCGGCGCACACTGTGATATTACGATTCCTTATAAAGAGTTGGAGAGAATTACGGTTGTAAAGGCGGATGGAGACCGGATCGCGATCATTGAAGACGGACGATTCGTTCTTCCGGGACTTGAGGAATTAAATGTGCCGCTTGAAAAATAATCTTGACGTACTGGTAAAAAGCTAGTATTATGATTTATAAGGCAAGATATTTGCTTTTGCATGATTTATTAGAATAACTTATAAATAACCATTATATTTAAAAGGAGAGTTCACAATGGCTAAAGTTAGTATTGTAATGGGCAGTGACTCCGATCTGCCGATCATGGCGCAGGCGGCTGACTTTCTTGAGGAGATGGGCATCGATTATGAGATGACAATCATCTCTGCACACAGAGAGCCGGACATTTTCTTTGAGTATGCAAAGACAGCAGAAGACAGAGGAGTAAAAGTAATTATCGCAGGCGCAGGTAAGGCAGCTCATCTTCCGGGCATGTGCGCAGCATTATTCCCGATGCCGGTTATCGGTATTCCGATGAAGACTTCCGATCTGGGCGGAGTAGACTCTCTGTATTCCATCGTTCAGATGCCGTCCGGTATTCCGGTTGCAACCGTTGCGATCAACGGCGGTAAGAACGCAGGTATTCTGGCAGCGAAGATCCTTGCAACTTCCGAGCCGGAGATTTTAGCAAAGTTAAAAGCATATTCTGAGACAATGAAGAACGAAGTTGTTGCAAAAGCAGACAAGCTTGACAACATCGGTTACAAAGAATATGTTGCTTCCATGAAGAAATAATTATTTAAAATAAACCTTACATATTAGGAGGAAATTATGGATTACAAGAAAGCTGGAGTTGATATTGAAGCTGGTTATAAGTCCGTAGAATTAATGAAAGAGCATGTTAAGAAGACTATGCGTCCGGAGGTTCTTGGCGGCCTCGGCGGTTTCTCTGGTGCATTCTCTCTTGCAAAGATCAAAGAGATGGAAGAGCCGGTACTGTTATCCGGTACTGACGGCTGTGGTACAAAAGTAAAACTTTCCATTATTATGGATAAGCACGACACAATCGGTATCGATGCAGTTGCTATGTGCGTAAACGATATCGCATGTGCAGGCGGCGAGCCGTTATTCTTCCTTGACTATATTGCATGTGGCAAAAACTATCCGGAAAAGATCGCAGATATCGTTAAGGGTGTTGCAGAAGGCTGCTTACAGTCTGAGTGTGCACTGATCGGCGGCGAGACAGCAGAGCATCCGGGTCTTATGCCGGAAGAAGATTACGACCTTGCAGGCTTCTCTGTAGGTGTTTGTGATAAGAAGGATATGATCACAGGCGCTGAGTTAAAAGACGGCGATGTTCTGATCGGTATGGCATCCTCCGGTGTACACAGCAACGGTTTCTCCCTCGTTCGTAAAGTATTCGAAAACGAGATGACAAAAGAAGGTTTAAATACATATTACGATGAACTTGGCAAGACTCTTGGTGAGACTTTATTAGCTCCGACAAGAATCTATGTTAAAGCATTAAAAGCAGTGAAGAACGCAGGCGTTCGTATCCATGCATGCTCCCATATCACAGGCGGCGGCTTCCAGGAGAACGTTCCGCGTATGTTAAAAGATGATACACACGCAATTATCAAGAAAGACAGCTATGAGGTACCGGCTATCTTCAAGATGATGCAGACAAGAGCAAACATCGCTGAGGATATGATGTACAACACATTCAACATGGGTCTTGGTATGATCGTTGCTGTTGATCCGGCAGATGTTGAAAAGACAATGGAAGCAATGAAGTCCGCAGGCGATATCCCGTACGTTGTTGGTTCCATCAAAGCTGGTGAAAAGGGTGTGACTTTATGTTAAGAGTTGGCGTTCTGGTATCCGGAGGAGGCACAAATCTCCAGGCGATCCTGGATGCAGTCGACAACGGAACCATTACCAATGCAAAGATTGAAGTCGTGATCAGTAACAATGCAGGTGCATATGCATTAGAGCGTGCAAAGAATCACAATGTAGCTGCGGAGTGCGTATCTCCGAAAGACTTCGCAACCCGCGATGAATTCAACGAAGCACTGCTTGCAAAGATCGATTCCTATAATCTGGATCTGATCGTTCTCGCAGGTTTCCTTGTAAAGATCCCGGAGAGCATGATCGCGAAATATAGAAATAAGATCGTGAATATTCATCCGTCCCTGATCCCGTCTTTCTGCGGCGTTGGTTACTATGGATTAAAGGTTCACGAGGCTGCCCTTGCCCGCGGTGTAAAACTGACAGGTGCAACCGTGCATTTTGTGGATGAGGGAATGGACTCCGGTCCGATCATTCTACAGAAAGCAGTTGAAGTATTACCAGGAGATACACCGGAAGTGCTTCAGAGACGTGTCATGGAGCAGGCGGAATGGATCTTACTTCCGCAGGCTATTGACATGATCGCAAACGGCAGAATTTAATAAAATTATATTTGCAGGCCGGTGAGATTCCGGTCTGCTTTTGATGGAGGAAAACCATGAAAGTATTAATCGTAGGAAGCGGCGGCAGAGAGCATGCGATCGCATGGAAAGTCGCACAGAGCAAAAAAGTTGAGAAGATCTACTGTGCACCGGGCAACGCAGGTATTTCCCAGGTGGCAGAGTGTGTTTCCATCGGTGCAATGGAATTCGACAAATTAGTTGCATTTGCAAAAGAAAAAGAGATCGATCTTACCATCATCGGTATGGACGATCCGCTTGTTGGCGGTATCGTTGATGTTTTCGAGGCAGAAGGTCTTCGTGTATTCGGTCCGAGAAAAAATGCAGCGATCCTGGAAGGTTCCAAAGCATTCTCCAAAGATTTAATGAAGAAATACAATATCCCGACAGCAGCTTATGAGAACTTCACAGATATGGAGAAAGCTCTTGAGTATTTACAGACAGCAAAAATGCCGATCGTTGTAAAAGCATCCGGTCTCGCTCTTGGTAAAGGCGTTATCATCTGCCAGACAAAAGAAGAGGCAGAAGAGGCAGTTAAAGAGATGATGGCTGACGGTAAATTCGGCGCTGCAGGCAGCGAGATCGTTATCGAGGAATTCATGACAGGCCGTGAGGTTTCCGTACTTTCCTTTGTAGACGGAAATACGATCAAGATCATGAGCTCTGCGCAGGATCACAAACGTGCAAAAGACGGCGATCAGGGTCTCAACACAGGCGGTATGGGCAACTTCTCCCCGAGCCCGTTCTACACAGAAGAAGTAGACGCATTCTGCCGGAAGTATGTATATCAGCCGACAGTAGATGCGATGAAAGCAGAAGGAAGACCGTTCACTGGTATTATCTTCTTCGGCCTTATGCTGACACCGGACGGACCGAAGGTATTAGAGTACAATGCAAGATTCGGTGATCCGGAGGCTCAGGTTGTACTTCCGAGACTGGAAAACGATATCATCGATGTATTCGAGGCATGTATCGACGGAAAACTTGATGAAGTTGATCTGAAATTCGACAATGACCGTGCAACAGTTTGTGTTATCCTTGCTTCTGACGGTTATCCGCTTGCATACCAGAAGGGTTTTGTGATCGAGGGTCTCGAGAAGTTTGAGAATAATGAAGGATACTATGTATTCCATTCCGGCACAAAGTTCAATGAGAACGGTCAGTTCATTACAAACGGCGGCCGTGTTCTCGGTGTAACAGCCAATGGTGCTACTCTGAAAGAAGCAAGAGCAAATGCTTACAAAGCAACAGAGTGGGTAAAATTCGAAAATAAATACATGAGAACAGATATCGGCAAGGCAATTGATGAGGCTTAAGAAAAAAAGTTTTTCGACTAAAAGGCTTTACAGAACCACTTTTTTTCGGTAGAATAGTAAAGAATGATATCATAGGATTTTGTCGTAACAACGACTAGGAAGAGAAAATCCCGAAAGGAGAACTATTAATATGAAGTGTCTTATTATTGACAAAGTTTATGCAGGCATCGCTGAGGAACTCAGCAAGTACATGGAAGTAAAGACAGCTGACAACCTTCCGTCCACAAAAGCACAGGTTATTGCTGACATCGCAGATGTTGACGTATTAATCATGCGTGTTGACCCGAAGATTGATCAGGAGATCATCGACGCAGCTAAGAACTTAAAGATGATCGGTGTATGTTCCGTTGGTCTTAACCACATCGATATGGAATATGCAAAATCCAAAGGAATCCAGGTTTTCAACGCACCGGGCTTAAACGCTAACGCAGTTGCAGAGCTTACAATCTCCAAAATGCTCGACATCTCCCGTGGAACTTTCACAGCTAACTACGATGTTAAAGTGAAACACGAGTGGGACAAATATAAATTCAACGGTCGCGAGTTAAGAGGCAAAACTCTCGGCGTTATGGGCTTTGGCCGTATCGGTCAGCGTGTAGGTGAGCTTGCACGTGCATTCGGTATGACAATCGTTGCTTACGATCCGTACCTTCCGGCACATGTATTCGGCGAGCAGTGCGCAACAAGCGTATCTATTCCGGAGCTTCTTCAGGTTTCCGACTTCATCTCCATTCACCTTCCGTTAACACCAGAGACAAAGGATCTCTTCAACAAAGAGTCCCTCGCTGGCATGAAGAATGACGCTGTAGTTCTTAACATGAGCCGTGGCGGTATCGTTAACGAGAAAGATATGTACGAGGCACTTGTTGCTGGTACAATCGGCGGTTACGCTACAGACGTTATGGAGAACGAGCTTGCAGGCGACGGTCTTACAGGTGATGACACATTTGCAAGCCCGCTGTTCGATTGCGATAACTTCATCGTTTCCCCGCACATCGGTGCACAGACTGTAGATGCTGCTAGAGATATCGGTATCCACATCATCGGCAAAGTAAAAGAGGTTATGGGTCTCTAATTTTTAGTACATAATTGGCGGTTCCGGTTTTCCGGAGCCGCCTTGCTTTTTTATGGAAAAGAAGTATAATAAAAGAAGACAATGCAGACAAACAAGGGGGAGAGGACAATGATCTTAAACGAAATTTGCGGAAAACGCCAGTTAGAATTTATGAAACAGTTCACCTATATCCGCGAAGCAGGTACAGAGGGGGAATTAAAAGCTGCGCTTGCAATTCAGGAGGAACTGAGAAGTTTTGGTGTAGAGAGCCGTCAGGAAGAATTCGAATTTGATACATGGAAGATCCTGGAAGCGGAATTCACGGTAACAGAACCGTTTGTAAAGACATATAAGGTGGCGGGATACGGACGCTGCGGAAGCACACCGGAAAGCGGTATTGAAGCTCCGTTCTTATATGCGGAAAATGGTGATGCCATCAACCTTTCTTTTGCTAAAGGAAAGATCGTTATGGTAAACAATCCGATGAACGGAGATATGTATCAGAAACTGGTAGCTGCAGGTGCAGTTGCGTTTGTGACTCTGACAGGCACTCCGATCGATGAGGGTGACGATACCTTATTGTACACACGTGCGGTTCCGAAGATGGAAGCAACACCGATCCAGGGTGTTGTTTTACATCATAAAGACGCGATGGAAATCGTAGATGGAGGAGCAACTCGCGCACGCCTGACTTTAAAATCTGAACTTGGTAAGGCAACATCCCGCAATGTGATTGCCAGAATCGAAGGTACAGAGATTCCGGAAGAGGTTCTTACACTGACAGCACATTTTGACACCGTTCCGCAGGGACCGGGTGCATACGACAATATGGCAGCATGTGCGATCATTATGGAGCTCTGCCGTTATTTCAAAGCACACAATCCGCGCAGAAGCATGGAATTTGTTTGGTTCGGAGCAGAAGAGAAGGGACTTCTCGGAAGCCGCAACTACACAGAAGTTCATAAAGATGAGTTAAAGAACCATCAGTTCAATATGAATGTGGATCTGGCAGGTCAGTTAGTGGGCGGTACCGTGATCGGTGTCACAGGTGATCCGGCGATCTGTCATATGATCGAGTATATGGCCCATGAGATCGGTATCGGTATGGTGACAAGAAATGCGATCTGGGGCAGCGATTCCAACACATTTGCGTGGAATGGTGTACCGGCGATGACATTAAACCGTGACGGTTTTGGTATGCACACACGCCATGATATCGTAGATTACATTTCTCCGTGGTCCTTGGAGCGCAGTGCAAAACTTCTCGGAAAGATTGCTGAGAGTCTTGGAAACATTGCAGTGATGCCATTCCCGAGAGCAATCCCGGAGCAGTTTATGAAAGAACTGGACAAATATTTCAATAGATAAAAGAGAACGAGCAGATGCCCGGTAAAGGGTATCTGCTCGTAATTATTTCAACTGAAATTTAGTTGGAAATGTTCATGATCCAATTGGCGATATCTGAAATAACTTCTTCACCAATGTGTTGTTCAATGTTGTACTCCTTCATAATCTTAGAGATGTCTCTGTATACAGACGGGACAAAAGCATGATTCAGATTCTCATATAATCGGAATGTAACATTTGTTTTATTCTTTAGAAGCATTTGATAAGCAGAGAAATCTTTATCAACCTTTACCTGAGCATCGTTCTCACCCTGCATGATCAAAATCGGTTTATTGAGCGAAGCAAGATAATCTGAATTGTCATGTTCACCCATTTCTTTAAAGTAGTACAAAGTCACACCATTTCCAATTTTTATTTTCTTTGTTTCATCATTGGAACGCTGATACAATCCATCAAACATAGGCACAATTTTGCTTAATTGTTTTTTGGCGATCCACCGCATGAACCCTTTACCGGACTGGACATGTTCTTCTAATTGTTCGATCATGATATCTTCCAGTTTACGTGGGGATCCGGCCATTAGAATAAGACCCTTAAAATTACCG
>JAFOCX010000200.1 GCA_017380975.1 Lachnospiraceae bacterium | reverse complement strand
GTTCTTGCAGCGAAAGAAGAATGTGAACTTCCGATTTTTGCAACGGTAACCTTAGATGAAAAAGGAAAGATGCTGACCGGAGGAAACGTAGAGTCTGTGACTGCACTTTTAGAAGGTCTTGGCGTGGATGTGATCGGTCTCAACTGCGGGCTTGGACCGGTTCAGCTGCTCCCTCTGATCCGTAAGATGGTGGATGTCGCTTCCGTTCCGGTTATGGTAAATCCTAATGCAGGACTTCCGAGAAGTGAAGGCGGAAAGACGGTTTATGATATTGATTCCGATCAGTTTGCAGAGACAATGCGTGTCATTGCAGAGAGCGGAGTGTCTGTTCTTGGCGGCTGCTGCGGTACAACACCAGAGCATATCGCAAAGATGTATGCGGTATGCAAGGATGTTCCGAAGCCAATCGTGGAGAAGAAAGAACGAACCGTTATTTCTTCCTATTCTCATGCGGTAGAGTTTGGAAGGAAGCCTGTGATCATCGGAGAGCGTATCAATCCGACCGGTAAACCTAAGTTTAAGCAGGCATTAAAGGATCACGACATGGCTTACATTTTAAATGTAGGTGTAGCCCAGCAGGAAAGCCGTGCAGAGGTATTGGATGTCAATGTGGGGCTTCCGGGAATTGATGAGCCTGCGATGATGGTGGATGTGGTAAAGGAACTGCAGAGTATTCTGGATCTCCCGCTTCAGATCGATACGGCAAATGTGCAGGCAATGGAACAGGCGATGCGCATTTATAATGGTAAACCGCTGATCAACTCTGTAAATGGTAAAAGAGAATCCATGGAAGCCGTATTCCCGCGGGTAAAGAAATACGGCGGAGTTGTGGTGGCTCTTTGTTTAGACGAAGCCGGTATCCCGGAGACAGTGGACGGGCGAATTGCGATCGCGAAAAAAATATATGACACTGCGGCAGAGTATGGGATTGACAAAAAAGATATTTTGATCGATGCCCTCTGCATGGCAGTAAGTTCAGATAAAAATGGCGCCCTTGTGACTCTTGAGACAGTGAAAAGAGTGCAGGAGGAACTGGGCGGAAAAACAGTGCTCGGAGTGTCCAATGTATCATTCGGACTTCCGATGCGAGAACACATCAATGCTGCATTTTTTATGATGGCTCTCCAGAATGGACTGTCAGCGGCGATCATCAATCCGAATTCGGAAGCGATGATGGCTGTATACGACAGTTTCCTGGTTCTCACGGCTCAGGATGAAAATTGTGGAAACTATGTTGGTGTGTATGCGGAGAAAGAGGCTGCAAAGAAGCTGGTGAAGGAAGCGGAGAAGAAATCGGAATCGGTCAAGCAGAAGAATGGAGAAGCGGAAACACATACAGAGTCCGCTCTGAAAAAGAGCATTATCCGCGGATTGGCGAAGGCAGCGAAAGAGGCAGCCGGAGAAGCTTTGAAAAATAAGGAAGCTTTGACGATCATAAATGAAGAAATGATCCCGGCACTGGATGAAGTCGGAAAAGGATTTGAGGCGGGAAGTGTATTTCTTCCGCAGCTGTTGATGAGTGCGGAAGCTGCAAAAGCAGCATTTGCCGTGATGAAAGAATGCATGGAACAGGACGGTGTTGCACAGGCGAAACGCGGAAAAGTAATTTTAGCAACGGTAAAGGGCGACATTCATGATATCGGAAAGAATATTGTGAAGGTGCTCTTGGAAAACTATAGCTTTGATGTGATCGACCTCGGACGTGATGTGGCTCCGGAGAAGGTCGTGGAATGTGCGATTGAAGAGAAGGTTCCGGTTGTGGGACTCAGTGCATTGATGACGACAACCGTTCCTGCAATGGAGGAAACGATCCGTCAGCTTCGCGAAAAAGCACCGGAAGTGAAGATCATGGTCGGCGGAGCAGTCCTGACAGAAGACTATGCGGCGGCGATCGGAGCAGATGCATACTGTAAGGATGCCATGGCATCTGTGAATTTTGCAATTCAATGCGAATAGTACTGGATTTTTCTTCCGCTATGCGCTATAATATTATATCTGTGAAAATGTAGTATTTTGCTGCCCAAACGGAGATATTGATCCCCCAAAAGCAGCACAGCAATAGAAACAAGGAGAAAATCAGATGAAGAAGATTCTGGAGCTTATTACAGAAGAGATGAAGCAGGCTTTTGTGGCATGCGGATATGATGAGTCTTATGCAAGAGTAACTCTTTCCAATCGTCCGGACCTCTGCGAGTACCAGTGTAACGGTGCTATGGCAGCAGCAAAAGCATATAAGATGAAACCGATCGATATCGCGAACGGTGTTGTAGAGAAACTTCAGGGAAGCAAGACATTTGAGGAAGTCAATGCAGTTATGCCGGGCTTCATCAATTTAAAATTAAACGGCGAGTTCCTTGCTGAGTATATGAACGGTATGGCAAACGGTGAAAAACTGGGTATGGATCCGGTCGCTGAGCCGAAGACTGTGATCGTAGACTACGGCGGAGCAAACGTTGCAAAACCGCTTCACGTTGGTCACCTTCGTGCAGCTGTTATCGGTGAAGCGATCAAACGTATGGGCCGTTTCGTGGGACATACTGTGATCGGTGACGTTCATCTTGGCGACTGGGGTCTCCAGATGGGCCTTATTATCGAGGAATTAAAAGACAGAAAGCCGGAGCTTCCGTATTTTGATGAAAGCTTTACAGGCGAATATCCGACAGAGGCACCGTTTACAATCTCCGAGTTAGAGGAGATCTATCCGGCAGCCAGCGGAAAGTCCAAAGTGGATGAGGCGTTCAAAGAGCGCGCACAGGAGGCAACATTCAAACTTCAGAGCGGATATGCACCGTACCGTGCGATCTGGAATCACATTATGAATGTTTCCTTAAAAGACTTAAAGAAAAACTACTCCAACCTCAACGTTGAGTTTGATCTCTGGAAAGGTGAGAGCGATGCTCAGCCGTATATCCCGGATATGATCCAGGACCTGATCGACAGAGGATTTGCTT
>JAFOCX010000199.1 GCA_017380975.1 Lachnospiraceae bacterium | reverse complement strand
TTTTCTTCTGTCAGATTGAGGTTTTGTACTTCCGGAACTTTGAAATCCACCTGATCCATACTTTCGACTTTGTTATCAAAGTATTTGTATATACCAAATCCGGCTGCCGCGATCACTGCGAACAGAACCAGAACTACGATCAGGATGATCTTTCTTGCCTTATTTTTCTTCTTTCTTCTGCGATATGTGGCACGGGCGCTGTTTGCAGACTGGACAGTCTGATTTGCATGATTCGCCGCAGTTGCACGGGTCGCAGCCGCTGTCTCACTAGTTCGTTTGCGGCTTCGCTTTGCCTTCGCACGCTCTAATTCATCATCATAATTCATTCGTTTATCCTCGTTTTAATATGCGTTTTTATTAATAAATCCCTTAAATGCAGTTAAAAATAAGATCTTAAAATCAAATCCCAGTGACCAGTTTTCGATATAGTAGAGGTCGTGCTCGATTCGCTTGATGATCGAGGTGTCTCCACGATATCCATTGACCTGCGCCCAGCCGGTAATGCCCGGACGAACCTGATGTTTGATCATATAACGCGGGATCTCTTCTTTAAACTTTTCAACGAAAAATGGGCGTTCCGGACGCGGACCCACCAGACTCATATCTCCGAACAGAACGTTGAAGAACTGCGGAGTCTCATCGATGCTGGTGCTGCGGATGATCTTTCCGATCGGAGTGACACGAGAATCACCCGGCGTCGTCCATCTCATCTTTTCTTTATTCGGATCCTGCACCGTCATAGAACGGAATTTGTACATTTTAAACGGTCGGTTGTGAAGACCAACTCGCTCCTGGCAGTAGATGATCGGGCCCGGAGAAGTCAGTTTGATCGTGATCGCCACCACCAGCATGATCGGGGAGAATAAAATAATCGCCACGATCGCTCCAAATACATCGACCACTCGTTTCATGGTCGCATTGAGAAGGCCATTGAGCGGCACATGTCGGATATGGACTACCGGCATTCCGAGCAGATCTTCTGTATACGGAACTGTCGGGATCACGTTGCCGTAATCCGGGATAAATTTTGTATGAACTCCGGTCTTTTCACATAAGTTTACGATATGGCGGAGCTTTTCGTACTCACTCAGGCTCAGCGTGATCGCAATCTCGTCCAGAGAATTTTGTTCTAAAATATATGTCAGGTCTTCCAGAGTACCGATGACTTTCATACCATTGTACTCCGTTCCGCGCTCATGGTTGTCGTCTAAGATTCCACGGATCTGATATCCCCATTGCGGATTCGAACGAACACGGTCGATAAATCCTTTCGCAGCATCGGAGTAGCCAACCAGAAGAATATGTTTCTGATTATACCCCTTTGAGCGCATAGAGCGGAGCACGATACGGATCGCATTGCGCTCTGCCGTGATCATGATCACATTGATCAAATGGAAATAAACAACCAACCTCTGAGAGAAGTTGAACAGATACGGATTCTTTCGTCCGAGATACAATACCAGACCAAAGATCAGAAGACCGATTGTATTCGCTTTTAAGATTTTTCCAAATTCATTTCTTCGTCCAAGCACACGCTTCGGTGTGTAAAGATTAAAGAAAGAATATAAAAGCAGATAGCCCGGAACAATAAAAACTAAGGCCGCAAAGTAGAAATCTGCACCCAGTGTTTTATTTCCAAGCATGTTTGCCCAGCCGCTTCCGATGACGATGTACCACGCAAAAATGTAAGAGAACGCGGTTACACACGCGTCCAGCACCACATGGAGGCGGTTCAGACTTGACTGGTTATCTTTTATCATATTGTTTCACCAATTATTATTTTAAACCTTTGTTTCATGGAATCATTCATTACAGAATGATTCCATCATAACTAGTATACACGAAACAAAGGATTTTGGATATAAACGTTTTCTTAAGAATCTCTGAGTTTTGTTAATTTTTGGCTTTTTTCGCCATCTGACGACGGCCAAATTCATAAACATAGAGAATCGTACCCCAGATCAGCTCCAGCTGGATCTTCGCCTCTTCTTTGAAACGATTCGGAAGGTCCGGAACTTTTTTACATTGTTTTCTGGTTTTGATACCCTCTTTGAGACCGGAAAGATATTCTTTTCCGAATCCACGCTTCTTAAAAAACAAATATTTTACGAAAACACCTGCTGCCAGGCATGGAAAATTGAGAACCATCTGCCAGGTTCCCATATTCTTGTAATTAAGATAAACATTGTTTCTCGCTGCCAGGCGCACTTTAAATGCGCTGTAACGATTGCCTTCTGCACTGGTGCCGCTGCCCACATGATGAACCACCGCTTCCGGACAATAAATATTGTCATAGCCGTAAAGTTTTGCACGGTATCCCACATCGATATCTTCCAGATATGCAAAATGCATCGGATCAAAATATCCCATCTTTTCAAAGACATCGCGACGGTAGATCGCTGCGCAGGCGCATGCAGAGAATACTTTACGCGGTTTGTTGTACAATTTTTCCGATCTGCCGACGCCTCTCTGATATGCCCAGCCAAGAACACTGTACATATCTCCTGCATCGTCCATCAGCTCCGGCTCATACATCTGGATCACTTTACTGCTGACAGAGAAGATTTTTTCCGAACGTCCGATCGCGCGTTCCAGTGCTTCCAGAAAACGTGGTTCAACTTTTGTGTCATTGTTGAGAAGCAGTACATACGGAGTGTCCGCCGCCTGAATTCCCACATTGACAGCACCGGTAAATCCGGTATTTTCCGGCAAGAAAATGGAAGGGATCTCATGTTCCTTTAACCATTCCACACTGCCGTCCGTGGAACCGTTGTCCACTGCCAGGATCTTATAGTTTTTCACGGTCTGTTTTTCCAGAGCCTCAAAACAAGGCTCCATGAAATTCAGACCGTTATAGTTTGGAATAATAATGGTTGTACGTGCCTGC
>JAFOCX010000024.1 GCA_017380975.1 Lachnospiraceae bacterium | reverse complement strand
TGCTCTGTTGTGCGCTCCACTTTCAGACCTCGCATTTTACTTTCTCCTTCGAACTCATACATACCGGTCTGCTCGTTGAACAATTCGCTGGCAGCAGCATCGATGGCAATTTTCACATCTGCACCGGACTCATATCCGGTCTCCCTTATTGCTTTTACCATGTAAGAGAGAACTTCTTCTGAATCCTTGAGATTCGGTGCAAAACCTCCCTCATCTCCGATCGCGGTAGCATATCCATCCGCTTTTAATAATGACTTTAATGTGTGGTAGATTTCCGCGCACATGCGAAGACCTTCTGCAAAATTTGATGCCCCGACCGGTACGATCATGAATTCCTGCAGATCCACGGTATTGTCTGCATGTTTTCCACCATTTAAGATATTCATCATCGGGATCGGAAGTTCATGACCGACGATACCGCCAAGATACCGGTATAGAGGAAGATCCATTGCAGATGCTGCAGCCCTCGCAGCTGCAAGTGAAACCGCAAGGATCGCATTGGCTCCCAGTTTTTCTTTATTTTCCGTTCCATCCGCCTCACAAAGCAGACGGTCGATTCGCTTCTGGTCCATGGCATTTTCGAACATAACAGCTTCTGCCAGTACTATATTGATGTGTTCTACAGCCTTTTTCACACCTTTTCCCAAATAACGTCCACCTCCGTCCCGTAGCTCCACGGCCTCGAATTTGCCGGTTGATGCTCCGGACGGAACTGCAGCGCGCCCAATGGCACCGCATTCCAGTTCTACCTCTGCTTCCACGGTCGGATTTCCTCTGGAATCCAGGATTTCGCGACCCTTGACTCTTACGATCTCATAATTTATATCCATAAAAAATGGCCTCCTTACAGCAATTCTCATTACTGTAAGGATAGCCAGATTTTACTTACTATATGCGTAAATCAATACGTTTTATGCTCTCATCTGCGCGCCAAACTGCTCGCCAAGCGCTGCCATAACCTTCTCGATCACCGCATCTGTCATAGCATCTGTTACGTCGCCCTCATTGGATGCAAGTTTAATCTTGAATGCCATACTCTTCTTATCAAGACCAAGTTTCTCGCTTTCGAAGATATCGAAGAGATCAACCTTAGTGATCAGTGCGTCACATGCTGCGATCGCATCGATGATCGTACCGCACTCAACGTCTTTGCTGATCACAACAGAGATATCTCTGCTGTTCTTTGCAAAACCGGATTCCGGAACGTAGTTAATCGCTGCTTTGAAGAATTCTTTTAATGTACTGTAATCGATCTCTGCGATGAAGATCTTTGTATCAGCCTTCTTACCTCCGGCAATATTCATCTGATCAACGATCTCGTAACGAAGCTGACCGAAGTGACCGATCTTCACGCCCTTGCAGTAAACTTCTGCTGTTCTGCCCGGATGGAGATACGGAACATTGCCTCTCTTATATGTGAAGGAAAGGTCGTTATCGGAAGCAAATACTTCGAGTGTTTCTTTCATGGAGAAGAAATCTTCTGCTGCGCCTAATGTACCAAGGCAGAGCATCTTCTTTTCGATCGGCTGCTCTGTAAGCGGAAGAGCCTTCGGAATGTAGATATTTGCTAACTCGAAGAAACGAACTTCTTCGTTGCCGTTCTTGATGTTGTTCTCGATCACACGAACCATGGACGGAGCCATAAGTGTTCTCATGATGCTTAAGTTCTCAGTGATCGGGTTTAATAACTCGATTACCTGACGCTCTTTTGCATCTTCCGGCATTAAGAACATATCAAATTCGTTCTTTGCAACCATCGCGATGGTCTGAACTTCATAGTATCCCTGTGTGCAGAGGAACTCTTTTACAGAAAGTTCCTTCTTCTGAGCTGCGCTTAAACCGCCGTTTGTTACCTGTGCAGCGTCAAGGAAGGTCGGAACCACTTTATCGTAACCATACTCACGGATCACTTCCTCAGCGATATCCTGGTAGTTTTCGATATCGTCACGGTATCTCGGAATTGCCAGTGTAAGGATACCATCATTGAGTGCTACCTCGAACTGAAGAGACTCAAGGATCTTCACCATCTCTGCTTCCGGAACTTCAATACCGAGTACACCGTTAACACGTGCTGTCTCAACGTTGATCACTCTCTTCTCTGTGGAAGCACCTGCAGACTCATCAAAATGGCTGGAGCTTACTTTTGCAATGCCAAGTGTCTGAACCAGGTTCAGGGCACGAGCCATACCGCATTCTACTGTATACTCATCAATACCTTTTTCGAATCTTGCGGCAGCGTCAGAACGAAGGCCAAGGCTTCTGGATGTCTTACGAACGCTGTCTTTCATGAATTTTGCAGACTCAAATAATACCTTTGTTGTGCTCTCTTTGATCTCGCTGTTGAGGCCGCCCATAACACCTGCAAGACCAACTGCTTTTTCTTTATCACAGATCAGAAGGTTGTTCGGATTTAATACGCGAAGTTTCTCATCAAGAGTTACAAGCTCTTCGCCTTCTGCAGCTCTTCTTACAACGATAGAGGAACCGGAAAGTGTATCTAAGTCAAATGCATGCATCGGCTGACCGATCTCTACGAGAACATAGTTTGTGATATCAACCATTGCATTGATCGCGTTGTGGCCAACTGCGATCAGTCTTCTCTTCATCCAAAGCGGAGACTCTGCGTATTTTACATCATAAATGTAATGACCAAGGTATCTCGGACATACGTCTTTATCGATAACTGTTACGCTGATATCTTCGTTTGTTGTACCATCTTCTACATAGCTCATATCCGGGTTCTTTAACGGTTTGTGTAAGAACGCAGCGATCTCTCTTGCAATACCAAGAACAGACTGACAGTCCGGACGGTTTGCTGTGATGGAGATATCGAATAAATAGTCGTCTAACTCAAGATACTCTTTCATGTCCATACCAAGCGGAGCATCCTCATCTAAGATCATGATACCGTTTACATCTGCACCCGGATACCAGTCTTTGTTCAGATTCAGTTCAGCGCCGGAGCAGAGCATACCATAGGACATCATATCAACCATTTTTCTCGGCTGAATCTCAAGACCTACCGGAAGTTTTGCGCCAACCAACGCTGCCGGAACTTTCGCACCAACGAAAAC
>JAFOCX010000198.1 GCA_017380975.1 Lachnospiraceae bacterium | reverse complement strand
CGTTTTGGCAACCGCGATGAGGAAGAAGCCAAAGACCGTGCGGCCTATATTTTAGATTGTGATCTTTTGATCATCGACGATCTGGGTACCGAGCTGATCAATACGTTTACGGCATCTCAGTTATTTTACTGTGTGAATGAGCGTTTGAACCGTAAAAAAGGAACGATCATTTCCACAAATCTGGCGTTAAACCGCATGCAGGATGAATTTACCGAGCGTGTGACTTCAAGAATCATGAGCCAGTATCGTATTTTCCCGCTCCTCGGCGACGATTTACGCTTTATTCGCCGCGGTTATGGGAAATAAGGTTGACGGACGGAATATTTGATGTTATAAAGTTACGTAAAAGCCTGGAAATAAAAGAAAAACAGACAATTGCACTGCATAACAGGGGGAGAATTTTATGCTGTACGAAGAGAAGAAAATTGAAACGATTCCGGTTGGACCGCTTGGCCTTATTCCGTTGAGAAGCTGCACGGAACTCGGCAAAAAGGTTGATGACTGGCTGGTAACCTGGAGAAGAGAGCGCGAGAGCGAGCACAAAACTACGATCCAGTTTGCAGAGTACCAGAAGGACACTTATATTTTAAATGCCAAAACACCGCGCTTTGGTTCCGGCGAAGGCAAAGGTGAGATCTTAGAGTCCGTTCGCGGTGACGATCTGTATATCATGGTTGACGTATGTAACTACAGTGAGTCTTATTCTTTAAACGGAATGAAGAATCACATGTCTCCGGATGACCATTATCAGGATCTGAAGCGTGTGATCGCATCTGCGTCCGGTAAAGCAAAACGTATCAACGTGATCATGCCGTTCCTTTACGAGAGCCGTCAGCATAAACGTTCTCAGCTTCGTGAGTCCCTTGACTGTGCGGTTATGCTTCAGGAGCTGGTAAACATGGGCGTTTCCAACATTATTACATTTGACGCTCATGATCCGCGTGTTCAGAATGCGATCCCGTTAAAAGGATTTGAGACTGTACCGCCGGTATACCAGTTCATCAAACATCTGTTGAAGAATGAAAAAGATCTGCAGATCGACAGTGATCATATGATGGTGATCAGCCCGGATGAAGGTGCAACAGGCCGTGCGATCTATTTTGCAAACGTATTAGGCCTTGATATGGGTATGTTCTACAAACGCCGTGATTACACAAGAGTGATCAATGGCCGCAACCCGATCGTTGCCCACGAGTTCCTCGGTGCAAAGGTAGAGGGCAAAGATGTGATCATTATCGACGATATGATCTCTTCCGGCGAAAGTATGTTAGATACTGCGAAGGAGTTAAAGAGAAGAGGCGCAAAGAAAGTATTCATCTGCACAACCTTCGGTCTGTTCACAAATGGTCTGAAGAAATTCGATGAGTATTATGAGAATGGTTATATCGATCGCGTTCTGACAACAAACCTTGTTTACCAGACACGCGAACTGCTTTCCAAACCGTGGTATATCGATGTAGATATGAGCAAATACATTGCGCTGATCATTGACAACCTGAACCACGATTCCTCGATCAATCAGCTGATGAAACCGTCCGGTCGTATTCAGCGTGTTCTTGCAAAGTATCGTGCAGGAGAAGAGATTGTTTAAAAATAGTTACGTTTATCAGACGGCTGTCTCAATGGAGGCAGCCGTTTTTGGGGTTTGATGACAAACTGGAAGAAAAAAACAGTTGCAGAAAAAAGAAGTATATGTTATGATGCTGTCATTGGTTAGCCAAAACTAACCCATGCAAGTCGGAAGGTGCCCGGCTTATCTTTTTGCAATATGGTTAGCATAGACTAACTATCGGAGGTGAATATGAATGTTATGATAAAACGAGAATGGTATATGACGGTTGGATTCCTGATGTTGTTGATCATTCTCAGCATAGGATCTCTGTTTATAGGAGCCATTGATATCGAACCGGGAACATTGATCTCCGGAAAGGATCCAATGGCGCTCAGGATTTTTCTTTCCGGACGAATTCCGCGATTGTTGGCGATTTTGTGCACCGGTGTCGGAATGAGTGTGTCCGGATTGATCATGCAGCAGCTTTGCAGGAATAAATTTGTGTCTCCGACAACGGGCGCAACGATCCAGTCGGCTCAGTTGGGAATTGTACTGTCGATGGTCTTTGTACCGGCCATGGGGCTTGGAATGAGAACGATATTTGCCTTCGTGATGGCTATAGCGGGAACTTTATTGTTTGTGTTTTTCGTCCAGAGGATCAAGGTGAAGGATGCAGTTCTGGTACCGCTGATCGGTATCATGTTCGGAAATATTATTGGTGGGTGTACGAATTTCCTGGCATACCAGTGGGAAGTAACGCAGCAGCTTTCTACATACTTTTCCGGATCATTTGCGCTGATCTTAAAGGGAAATTATGAACTGGTATATTTGGTATTTCCGCTCGTGATCATTGCATTCATTTATGCCAATCATTTTAACATTGTCGGAATGGGGCAGGAGTTTTCCAAGAATCTGGGCGTGAACTATAACGTGATCATGGTACTTGGTCTTACGATTTCTGCAGTGATCACTGCAAGTGTGATCGTGGTGGTTGGTCAGATTTCCTATATTGGTCTGATCGTACCGAATCTTGTAACACTTTTTAAGGGCGATAAGATACGAGGAACCTTATTTGATACAGCTCTGTTTGGAGCTTTGTT
>JAFOCX010000023.1 GCA_017380975.1 Lachnospiraceae bacterium | reverse complement strand
ATCTAACATTGCAATTTCATCAAACAAATTATCAACAAATCGTTGTCCAATTGCATTACAATCATTCAAGACATCTTCATAAATTGTAATATCTGTTTCTTTAGATAATCCATCCGCCCTGGTCAACCGCAACGTCTACAAATACAGAGCCTGGTTTCATCTTCTTCAGGTATGCTTTCTTGAAGATCTTCGGAGCAGCTTTTCCAGGGATCAGAACGGAACCGATCACAAGATCTGCATCTTTGACTGCCTTTTCAATGTTAGCATCCGTGGAAACCAGTGTCTGGATTCTCGCACCAAAGATATCATCTAAATATGCGAGTCTCTTTAAGTTAATGTCCATGATCGTAACATTCGCACCCATGCCAACTGCAATCTTACATGCATTGGTACCAACGGTACCGCCACCGAGAATTACCACATTCGCCTTCGGAGTGCCAGGAACACCTGCAAGAAGAACGCCGGAACCGCCAAAAATCTTTTCTAAATATTTCGCACCTTCCTGGATACTTAAACGACCTGCGATCTGGCTCATCGGTGCAAGAAGTGGGATACTGCCGTCGCGCTCGATCAGTGTCTCATAAGCAACGCCTTTCACCTTACCATTTAACAAAGCATCTGTCTGAGGTTTGTCTGCTGCAAGATGAAGATATGTATAAAGGATCAGCCCATCATGGAATAACGGATACTCCTCCTCCAACGGTTCTTTTACCTTAACCATCATCTCAACTGCATCCCATACATCCTTCGCGTTATCTACCATAATTGCGCCCGCAGCCGCATATTCATCATCCATAAAACCGGAACCGACACCGGCACCGCACTCAATATATACTTCATGTCCTGCATTCACATAACTCTTCACATTATCCGGAGTCATACCAACACGGAATTCATTATTTTTAATTTCCTTTACACAACCGACTTTCATAATCTATCTCCTCCTCAATTCTTCACATTAACATTTTAACACTTTAATTATTAAAAACATAATAGCAGAAGTACCTCGATTCGTCAACAAAAGATTGAATATTTATATAATTGAAATTATCGGTGCAATATAAAAAAAGCTGAATATTCATCCAGCTTTTGATAAGTTTCCTATTTGATTGTCTGCGTTGAAAATAGAAAAGGCTGAAATCTCGAAAGACTTCAGCCTTAGCAGGGGATGAGGGATTCGAACCCCCATTAACGGTTTTGGAGACCGTTGCTCTGCCGTTGAACTAATCCCCTTTGCATTTCGCATTTCCTCAACGCTCGTTTATAATAACACGAGGAAAGCGAAATGTCAACAGTAATTTTCAAAAAAGTTTAAACAAATTATACAACTATATTTATTTCCCTTTTTCAGTTCTAAAACAGGCCGATCGCCTCTCTGACATTTTCAACGCCGATCAGCTTGATCCTGGATTCGCCTTTCATCTTTTCAAGGTTCGCTTTCGGGAGTACACATGTCGTAAATCCCATCTTGATCGCTTCTGCTACGCGCTGAGATGCCTGGGAAACGCCACGAACCTCTCCGGATAATCCGATCTCTCCAAAAATCAGCATGCCAGGATCTACCTCTCGGTTTTTATAGCTGGATACCAATGCCATTGCAACTGCCAGATCCAGCGCCGGTTCATTCATCTTCATGCCGCCGGCGATATTTACATATGCATCGTAACGGCTCATGGCATAGCCGCAGCGTTTTTCCAAGATCGCCAAAAGAATATTAATGCGGTTAAAGTCGACACCGTTGGCCGTTCTTCTTGCCATACCAAAGTTTGTCTCAGCAACGAGAGCCTGCACTTCCAAAAGAAGCGGACGTGTTCCTTCCAGTGCACAGGAAACAACGGCTCCTGAAGCATTCTTCGGTCTTCCGGAGATCATCATTTCCGATGGGTTAGTCACCTCGATCAAGCCTTTTTCCTGCATTTCAAATACACCGATCTCATTGGTGGAACCAAATCGATTCTTTACGGCGCGTAAAATACGATAAGTATCGTTTCGGTCTCCTTCAAAGTACAGTACGGTATCAACCATATGCTCCAATACTCTCGGTCCGGCTACGACACCTTCTTTTGTTACATGACCAACGATAAATATAGTGATCCCCAATCCTTTTGCGATCTGCATCAACAGGTTGGTAGATTCTCGAACCTGGCTGACACTTCCCGGAGCAGATGTGATATCTTCCCGGTACATGGTCTGTATCGAGTCAATGATGACCACATCCGGTTTCACATCCTCAATAGAACCGGAGATCATATCAAGATTGGTCTCTGAAACAAAATACAGTTCGCCGTCGATCTGTCCGATTCGATTGGCACGCATCTTGATCTGTTTTAAAGATTCCTCACCGGAGATATATAATACTTTTTTCGCAGAATGGGCCAGATTTCTGCACACCTGCAAGAGCAACGTGGATTTTCCGATTCCCGGATCTCCGCCCACGAGAACAAGGCTGCCTTTCACAATACCGCTTCCGAGAACACGATCCAGTTCTCCAAATCCGGTGGTGGTTCGATCCTGATCTTCGATGGAAATCTCCGAGATACGGACTGGGGCAGCGCCCCGGCCCGGAATACGAATCTTATCGGCCGCCTGCGATTTCTTATCTGAAACCACCGGCTCCTCCACAAACGAATTCCATGCTTTACATGCCGGACACTGCCCCATCCATTTACCGGATTCATAGCCGCATTCTTTGCAGAAAAAAACTAAGTTATTTTTTGCTTTTGCCACTATTGTAAAATCCTTTCTTATTTACGAACAACCTTTACGTCTACCGCTTTTCCTTCGGAAAGTTCTACGGAAAGGCTTAATTTACCGCTCATGTTTGTCTTCATGCCGCCAACCGCAGCGCCATCTGTAAACACTTCGTAATCCATATCATCTTCTAACTGGATCGTGATCTGAGCATCCTGAGCGCCGGATACCGTGAACGCTACTTCTGTATTCTTCACACAGAAGTTTGTTACTGCTGTTCCCGGTACAGACTCATAAACAAACATACCGTTTCTCTCAAGCTTTGTAATCTCGTGAAATGTTTTTACTTTATATAGATCACCATCATGCTCATAATCTTCCAGTTTGGACTTTACATCCAGCATGTAGTTGCCAAAGCTGATAGTACCATTTTCTTCTGTACGAATTAATTCGTTGATCACTGACATAATACTTCGTCTCCTTTTGTGTATTACGCAAGTTCTCCGGAATATCGAAAAACTCACTCATGCTTATGCTTTGCGGTACATTTATTTTACCATAGATCAGTCTGATTTTCTAGACGTTTGTGGATGACGGGCAGAAAATTTGAGCTGACCGTCTTTCAGAACGATCTTTACGGAATCCCCCTCACGCACACGACCTTCCAGTACAGCCTCTGCCAGTTTATCTTCCACCATCTGCTGGATCGTACGTTTTAACGGTCTTGCACCGTATTTCTCATCATATCCCTTCTCAACAAGGAATTCTTTTACATCTTCGCCTGCATTTAAACGAATAGACATCTGCTGTTTTGTACGTTTTCCGACAGTATTTAACATGATGGAGACAATTTCCTTCATATGCCCTTTATTAAGCGGATGGAATACAATGATCTCATCGATACGGTTCAGGAACTCCGGTTTAAACAGACGTTTCACTTCGTCCATAACACCGTTCTTCATACGATTGTATTTCGCCTGCTCATCGTCCTGAGAAGCAAAACCAAGAAGCTTCGGCGCGATGATATTTTCTGCTCCGGCGTTGGATGTCATGATCACAACGGTATTTTTAAAATCAATCTTGTGTCCCTGAGAATCTGTGATATGACCATCATCCAGCATCTGAAGGAGAATATTGAATACATCCGGATGCGCCTTTTCAACCTCGTCAAACAGTACAACGGAATATGGATTTCTCCGTACTTTTTCGCTAAGCTGGCCGCCTCCTTCAAATCCAACGTATCCAGGAGGAGAACCTATCATCTTGGATACACTGTGCTTCTCCATATATTCTGACATATCCACACGAATCAGTGCGTTTTCTGTTCCGAACATGGCCTCTGCAAGCGCCTTACAAAGCTCTGTCTTACCGACACCGGTCGGGCCTAAGAATAAGAAGGAACCGATCGGACGTTTCGGGTCTTTTAATCCTACACGGCCGCGGCGGATTGCCTTGGATACTGCAACAACAGCTTCTTCCTGACCGACCACACGCTCATGCAGAATTGATTCGAGTCTTAACAGACGTTCCGTTTCTTCTTCTTTCAATTTGTTAACCGGGATCTTTGTCCATCCGGAAACCACTTCCGCGATCTCATCCTCATCCACAAACAGTGCCTTGGAACGCTTTTCTTCCTCCCAGGATTCCTGAAGCTTTTTGATCTTCTCACGCTTCTTTTCCTGTTTTTTCTTAATCTCTCCGGCTTCCTCATAAGCTTCGGATTTGATCGCATCTTCTTTTGCTTTCTCCAGAGTCTTGACCTCTGCTTCTAATTCCTTCAGTCCTTTCGGCTCAACAAATACAGTCAGACGAACCTTTGAAGATGCTTCATCGATCAAATCAATGGCTTTGTCAGGAAGGAAACGGTCATTGATATATCTGGAAGACATCTGAACTGCTGCTTTGATCGCATCATCTGTGATCGTTACTTTGTGATGCTCTTCATATTTCGGACGCAGACCTTTTAAGATCGCGATCGCTTCTTCCTCTGTCGGCTCTTCTACGGTCACCGGCTGGAAGCGACGCTCTAAGGCCGGATCTTTTTCAATGTGCTTTCGATACTCGTCGATGGTTGTAGCTCCGATCAGCTGGATCTCGCCACGGGCAAGCGACGGTTTCATAATGTTGGACGCATCCAGAGCGCCTTCCGCTCCACCTGCTCCGATAATTGTATGGATCTCGTCGATGAACAGAAGGACATTTCCCGCTTCACTGACCTCTTTTAATACATTTTTAATTCTCTCTTCGAACTCTCCACGGTACTTGGATCCTGCCACCATTCCGGAAAGGTCCATGATCACCACGCGCTTTCCTTTGATCGTCTCCGGAACAGATCCGTCCGCGATCATCTGTGCAAGACCTTCTGTAACTGCGGTCTTACCAACACCCGGTTCACCGATCAGACACGGATTGTTCTTCGTTCTGCGGCTTAAGATCTGGATCACTCGCTGGATCTCTTTTTCACGGCCGATCACAGGGTCTAATTTTCCCTGCTTTGCAAGTTCTGTCAGATCTCGGCTGTATTCGTCCAGCGTCGGCGTCGCTGCAGCAGAGCCTTTGCCCTGACGCCCCTGTGCAAACTCTTCTTTTCCCGCTGCTCCATCCTCTCCCATAGCAGAGAGCAGGTCAATATAAATCTTTTGAATATTGATATTTAACGTATTGAGCAGTCGGATCGCCACACAGTCCGTCTCTTTTAACAACGCCATCAACATGTGTTCCGTTCCGATCAGCGGTGCACGGAAACGAACTGCCTCACGGTAGCTGTTTTCCAGCACATGCTTCGCACTCGGAGTGTACCCTTCTTTTTCGCGTAATTTTGTAGTCTGATAAGAAGAAACCAGCTTCTGAACCAGCTCCAGTACCCGCTCTAATTTGACATCATTGGCCTCCAGCACTTTTGCAGCCGTTCCGTTTCCCTCTTCGATCAGTCCGACAAGAAGATGTTCCGTTCCGATTGTTCCGGAACCCAGATCCTTCGCAGCTTCTCCTGCAAGAATCAATGCTTCCTTGGCTTTTTCTGTATATCGCTCCATAATTTCTTTCTCATCCTCCTGTTATCGGATTTCCGGAAGATGCGCACGCAGATAATCCGCACGCGCCTCGTCCACTTCTTCTTTATTGAGCGGTCTGTCCGCATGGCTAAGAAGATTTGCCGTCTGTGCACCCAGGATCAGTTCATGGATCGAGCAAGGATCTGTCACATCAAGGATCCCGCTCGAAATACCGGACATCAGCTGAGATAAATATTCCATCGCTTCTTTCTTTGATAATCGTCTGGCATATTTTAATACGCCATAAGATTTATATGCCTCATCTGCACAAGCAACGGCATGATGCTTTAGTGCTTCTCTTCGAAGCCTGCGCTCCTGCAAAGATAATTCTGTCGCAGCCTTGCTTACCAGATCGATGATATCTTTTTCCGTCTGTCCCAAGGTCTTCTGATTGGATACGCGATAAAGAGAACCATAGTTTTCGCTTCCCTCTCCGTATACGCCGCGGATCGTCATTCCGAAACGGCCCATATCTGCAACCAGACTGTTAAAATTTTTCCGACGGGAAAGCATCGGAAGATGTACGATCACAGAAGCCCGGAGACCGGTTCCCATGTTCGTTGGAAATGCTGTTAAATATCCGTATTTTTCGTCATATGCATAATCCACATGTTCGCCAATATGATCATCGATCTGATTGGCCCTTTGGAAGCAGTCTGCAAGACTCAATCCCTTTTCGAGAACCTGAATTCGAATATGGTCATCTCCATTGATGGTAACTCCCGTACTTTCATCCTCGGACAGCACCAGACCGCCGGCATCTTTCTTTTTCAAAATGCCCTGATTTAAAACCTTGCGTTCCATAAGCACGGCTTTTTCCAAGTCTGTCATCTGATGCAGGTACGAAAAACTATAATTATTCTGATCTAATTCATTGAGCCCCTGCATACTGCTCAAAATACGCGCAGTCATCTCCAGACTCTGTTCTTTTGTCATCTTTCCCGGGAACGGATACTCAGACCAGTTTCGCACCAAACGGACTTTACTGTAAATAACGTTTGTTTCTGCACTCTCCGGCACTTCATACCATTTCATCATTACACGTTCTCCTCTTTTAAACCGCGGATCTCATCTCGCAACACCGCAGCTTCCTCATAGTCTTCTCTTCTGACTGCATCCTTGATCCTCGCCTGAAGAAGTCGAATCTGTTCTTCTTTCGTGAGGTTCGGTAAATATTCATCGTCTGTTTCCTGTTCGCGAGTTTGTGCTTTTGCAGCCTCTTCTCGGATCACATGACCGGGGCGTTTGCCCATATGTCGTTCACTGCCATGTAAATGACGGATATTCTCCCCCAATAACGGACCAAACACACTGTAACAGTCTGCACAGCCGAAACGGCTGGTATCAATAAAGCTTTCATATGTCATACCGCAAGTCGGACAAAGAACCTCTGCGAATCTTCCGTCCTTCTTCTCTGTGTCCTGAATCCCAAGGAGACCGGAGAGCAGGCTCGCAAGAGATATCTCTCCTTCAAATACAGCCGAGAACGGTCCGATATCCAGCTGAGAAGCACAGACTCCGCAGAGATTGTGCTCTGTCTTCACACCGTTCGCAACTTCTACATATTTCACGGTTGCTTCCCGCTTCTTACACTGTTCGCAAAGCATCTAGCTCCTCCTTATAATCTTCCGCAAAATTCATCGTAAATCTGGTCTACCAGAGCATGAACTTCACTTCTGGTTACATCCTTACAGATTCCTCTTGCTATGATCAGCGCTAAATTCTGTTTCATCTCATTTAACGCACGTAATTTATCCATGTCTAATGCAACAACAGCTCCTCGTCTGCGATCCAGGCGAAGAAATCCCTCCTGTCTTAAGACAGCATATGCTTTGTTCACGGTGTGCATGTTAATTCCGATCTCGTCCGCCAGCTGACGAACAGACGGCAGACTGTCTCCCTCGTGCAGCATCTCTGTAGCAATCCCCATAATGATCTGATTGCATAACTGAACATACAAGGCCTCTTCACTGTTAAAATCAATTTTTAGTATCATCGATTCACCGTCTTTCGTTGTTTGATTTGTTTTGTCTGTTCTATTTCTATTCTAACAATCAGAACACATTCCGTCAAGTTCCATTGTCTGGATTTCTCCCCTTTTCATTTTCCGAGGCATGCGCTATAATAAATGCAGTAAGGAGGGATTGCTTTGAAACGCACGCTTGCATGGATCGGAATTATTTCCATAATCGCAGTTTTTGCTGCACTTGTATACTGCGCCGTAACCGGTGCCTCTGCAGGAACGATCATGGCGTTTATGTTTTGCCTGATCATGATCCCTGTCGTGATCCACGGAATGATCATGTTTACGAAGATGGGACAAGATAAAAAAGACGACTCAAACAACGACTGAAAAGAACCATAACTACCGTTTTCTATTATCGTAGTTATGGTTCTATTATTTTAAATAAGTATTTCTTTCTCATGATTATGAAACGGTATAATCATATCAAACTGATTGGATGCTGCTACTCGTTTTAAATCTCCATAGCTCTGATGATGTGGAAATAAGAATTTCTCTGCTTTTTCTTCCCTTAGAAGTTTTCCAACCGGTCCATTTTTCTTCACGCGGCCATTGATCAGGACTGCTGCTCCGGTTTTCAGTTGATGATGTACAAAATCCACATTTTTCTGTTTTTTCAAATGTGTAT
>JAFOCX010000197.1 GCA_017380975.1 Lachnospiraceae bacterium | reverse complement strand
TCATAATATATCCTCCTAAAAAATGAGCCCTGCAGGCAATGCCCGCAGGACCCAATAAAATCCGAACTTACTGCCTATTATGCTTTCAGATATTTCTCAAACCAATCGTACATCTCTTTTAATCTGCGGAGTCTGTGTGTTGGTTTACCGGAACGGGAAAGTTCATGGTTCTCGCCATGGAACAGGCACATTCTTGTCTCAACGCCGAAGAACTTCAGAGCGGAGAACATCTGGATCGCATCACCCATCCAGCAGCGGTAGTCTTCGTCAGACTGGATAAATAATGTCGGAGTCTTCGCCATATTCGCATATTTCAGCGGAGAATGTGTCCACATCTTATCCGGGCTGTTCCACGGATCTGCTTTGATCTGATCCATGTTGAAGTAGTAACCGATATCTGTTGTCATACACTTAGATACCCAGTTGGAAATAGATCTCTGGGAAGCAGCTGCTGCGAAACGTGTTGTGTTGCCGATGATCCAGTTTGTCATGTAACCGCCGTAGGAACCGCCCATTACACCGAGACGTTTCTCATCAATCTGCGGATACATCTTCAGAACTTCGTCTGTTAATGCCATTACATGGTCAAAGTCTACGCTGCCGTGTCTTCCGGAAAGGTCTGCAAACGCATTGCCGCGTCCGTCGGAACCTAACGGGTTTGTGTAGAATACAAAGTAACCTTCATTTGCAAAGAACTGCATCTCGTGGAAGTATACAGAACCGAAGATTACTCTCGGGCCGCCGTGGATTGTTAAGAGACCCGGATATGTCTTATTCGGATCGTAGTTTGCCGGTTTCATAACGTAACCGTCAAGCTCGCATCCCTTATATGTAAATGTAAACTCTTCAATCGGACATACATTTCTCTCTGCAAGAAGTTCGTCGTTGAAGAATGTTAATTTCTTCTCTTCTTTTCCGTCGAAGCTGTAAATCTCAGAAAGTCCAAGATCACGCATTGCTGCATAGTAGAACTTGTCACCGCAGAGACAGAAGTTGTTGATGGAACCCTGTCTGTCGATCAGTGTCTCGAAGTTACCATTTTCATCAAAACGTCTTAATACTGTGTTCTTTCTTGTTGTGGAAAGTGTGTAGATGTATTTATCATCATGAGCTTTGTCACCACCGTCGGAGAACTTCACGTCAGAACCAACTGTGTTGTGAACGCTGTCATCGTAATCAGCAAGGAATTTCACTTCGCCGTTTTCTACTGTGTAAAGCTTGCAGTTTTCGTTGCAGCCGTACAGTTTCATATCAGAACCGAAGAAGATCACTTTGCCGTTTAAGATACAAGCGTACTCAATCTTCATATCTTTCTGCTCAACAAGAACTTCTGTTGTTCCGTCTGCTAAGGAATAAGATTTGAGACCCTGGTATAAGCCCTTTTTATCTGTATAGAGGTTGCCAACATAGAGAACTTTGTTGCCTTCGATCCAGTAGTTCTCGATGTTCTCGTAATCTTCACTTACGATCTCGTTTGTTCCTGTTGTCATATCGTAGATGCAGAGACGTGCTCTCTTCTTGTTTACGATACCCTGGCCGTTTGCCCAGAACGGAAGCTCATCGAATACTTCGTAATCTTTCTCATCTTCCCAAGCTTTCTTAGCAGCCTTTTTCTCTTCATCGTTCATGTTTGCGAAATCCGGTTTGTTGTAGTCATACTTCACTACCATAACCAGCTTATCGCCAACTTTTTTGAACTTAGAAACGGAACGCGGAATTGCAAATGCAAACTGTGCTTCACCACCTGCGATGTTGATTGTGTAGAAGCATGTCCAGTCTTCACCGCTCTTTACTTTATCAGCGTATGCTTTATCACGGTTGGATGTAAACATAACAGTCTCATTGTCAACCCAGATAAAGTTTCTCTCTTTTCTACCGTTTGTGAGTTTCTTATACTCACCTGTTTCTGTATCCATGATCCAGAGACAGGAATCATAGCAATTGTCTTTCTCATTTACATTCACAACCGGGATAATACCGTGTTTTCCATCCGGAGATGTCACGATCGCTGTCGGATAGTGATAGAATAAAAAGTCATTGATACCAATGTGTTTCATAATGAAATACCCCCATTTTACTGATAGAACTTAAAAGGTTCTTCGTGTTGTTTTACGCACGAATGCGCTGACTACACCAATATTTATTATACAACTTACATAGTTACTTTACAAGAAAAAAGTGTAATTTTGACAAAAAAATGAGCCCTCAGCATGATACTGAGGACTCATCGATCATTTCATCAAATCATTTGAAGAAAGATGTTCCGTACCGCTTTTGGCGATTAGTCACAAAGGTGACAAGCTACGAAGTGGTTCGGCTCGATCTCTTTGAGCTTCGGCTCTTCGCTTCTACATCTGTCTGTTGCATACGGACAACGTGCAGCGAAACGGCAGCCCGGCTTCGGATTGATCGGGGATGTGATCTCACCCTTAAGTAAGATACGCTCTCTCTTCTTATTTAAGCTCGGTACCGGGATAGCGGATAACAGAGCCTGTGTGTACGGATGTGTCGGCTTGTCGAACAGCATTCCGGACGGAGCTTTCTCGATCAGCTGACCAAGGTACATTACCGCGATATCATCAGCAAAGTGATGTACTACGGAAAGGTCATGTGTGATGAACATGTATGTAAGACCCATCTGTTCCTGAAGATCCTGCATCAGGTTCAGGATCTGAGCCTGGATGGATACGTCAAGTGCGGATACCGGCTCGTCACATACGATGAACTTCGGCTCCATTGCAAGCGCACGTGCGATACCGATACGCTGACGACGGCCACCGTCGAGCTCGTGCGGGTATGTGTTAACAAGACGCTCTGCAAGACCTACTGTCTCCATAAGCTCATAAACTTTCTCAAGTCTCTTTGCTTTATCCGGGATAATCTTCTGGAGTTTTAACGGCTCACCGATGATCTCGGATACAGTGTTACGCGGGTCAAGGGATGCATACGGGTCCTGGAAGATCAGCTGCATCTGACGTCTTAAAAGACGCATCTCGTCTTTGTTCTTTGTAAGGATGTTCTCACCGTTGAAGATAACTTCACCGGATGTCGGCTCGTGAAGACGAAGGATCGCACGGCCTGTTGTGGATTTACCACAGCCGGACTCACCTACTACACCGAGAGTTTTGCCTTCTTCGATAGTGAAGTTTACATCATCTACCGCATGAAGCATTCCCTTTGGTGTGTGGAAGTATTTTTTAAGATTCTTAACTTCAAGAATTGTTTTTGCCATTACTGATCCTCCCTCTCAATCTTAAAGTTCGGCTCATCGTATCTGGAGCAGCGTACATAGTGTGTATCGCTTAACCACTTCTTGCCCGGTCTTGCTTTCTCACACTCCGGAGTTGCATACTTACATCTCGGTGCGAAGCAGCAGCCCTTCGGAAGATCTGTCGGGTCCGGCATGAGGCCCGGGATCGGGGAAAGACGGTTTCTCTTGATCTCGATGTTCGGAAGGGAACCGAAGAGACCCTCTGTGTACGGATGTCTTGTGTGGTTGAATACGTCTACAAGTGTACCGTGCTCAACGATCTGTCCTGCATATACTACAGATACTTCGTCACATACCTCAGCGATGATACCAAGGTCATGTGTGATCATGATCATAGCAGAACCGTATTTTTCACGAAGACCCTTCATTGTCTCAAGAACCTGTGCCTGGATTGTTACGTCCAGAGCTGTTGTCGGCTCATCGGCAAGAAGAAGTTTCGGGTTACATGCAAGTGCCATAGCGATAACTACACGCTGTTTCATACCACCGGAGAACTGGTGCGGATACTCACCGAAACGCTCTCTCGGGATACCTACTACTTCGAGCATGTCGCCGGCTTTCTGGTCAGCCTCAGCCTTGGAGCAGTTCTCATGAAGAGCGATAACCTCAGAGATCTGGTCGCCAACTGTGAATACCGGGTTTAAGGATGTCATCGGGTCCTGGAAGATCATGGATGCTAAGTGACCACGAACTGCCTCCAGTTCCTTCTGCGGGAGGTTCATGATATCTTTACCGTCAAGGAAGATGGAACCGTTTTTGATAACTCCCGGCGGGTCCGGAACAAGACGGAGCACGGAAAGAGCTGTTGTTGTCTTACCGGAACCTGTCTCACCTACGAGGCCGAGTGTCTTACCATATTCAAGCTGAATATCGATGCCGTTTACAGCTTCTACTGTACCGTCATCTGTCTCGTAATGGATCACGAGATCTTTAATATCAAGGATTAAATCTTTCGGATTTTTCTGTGCCACTGTTATATCCCCCTTACTGTTTTAACTTCGGATCCAGTGCATCACGGAGACCATCACCAAGAAGGTTCATGGAAAGGATTGTAAGCATGATGCAGAGGCCCGGGAATACTGTCAGGTGCGGTGCGTTACGAAGGTATGCACGGCCACCGGAAAGCATGGAACCCCACTCCGGAGTCGGTGCCTTAACACCAAGGCCAAGGAAGCTAAGACCGGATGTGGAAAGGATAGCGGACGCTACCTTAAGGGATACCTGTACGATGATCGGAGCAAGACAGTTCGGAAGGATGTGGGAAGCGATGATCTGTGCATCGTTGGCACCGATCGCTTTTGCTGCCTCTACGAACTCGTTATCACGTACAGTCATAACGGAAGATCTTACGATACGCGCATAACCCGGGACGGAAGATACCGCGATCGCGATCATAAGGTTGATAATGGACGGACCTAATGCGGATACGATTGTGATGGAGAGAAGTAAGCTCGGAACTGCAAGGAGGATATCCATTGCACGGGAGATTAACATATCTACTTTACCACCAAAGAAACCGGAGATCGCACCAAGTGTACCACCAAGTACAAGGGCAATTGCTACCGCAATAACACCTACTACGAGGGAAATTCTTCCACCGTGAACAAGACGAGCTAAGATGTCACGGCCGAATTCGTCTGTACCGAACCAGTGCTCTGCACTCGGTCCCTGAAGACGGATTGCTGTATTCTGTTTGATTACTACCTGCTCATAATCGAAAAGGAAGTCTGCAAATACAGCTAATAATACAAGGAATACTACGATCGCAAGACCGATCATAGCCATTTTGTTCTTTTTCAAACGGCGCCATACTTCTTCGAACTGGCTACGCTTTTTTGGAGCTGCTTTTGTTGCTGCCATATGATGCCTCCTTATTTCTTATACTGCGCTTTGATACGCGGGTCGATGAACGCATACAGGATGTCAACTAAAAGGTTAACACAGCTGAATGTGATTGTCAGAACTACGATGTTACCAAGAACCTGAGTTGTATCTTTTGTCTTGATGGAGTCAACTGTAGAACGACCGATACCCGGCCAAGCGAATACTGTCTCTGTAAGTGTAGCACCACCTAAAAGGGAACCGAACTGAAGACCGATGGCTGTTACTACCGGGATCAGGGCGTTTCTTAATGCGTGCTGATATACTACTTTGTTCTCCGGAACGCCCTTCGCTCTTGCTGTACGGATATAGTCCGCACGGATAACCTCGAGCATGGAGGAACGTGTCATACGTGTGATAAGCGCTGCGTCACCTGTACCAAGTGTGATCGCCGGCATGATGTAAGAGCTCCAGCCCTTGTTACCACCGGACGGTAACCAGCCGAGGTTCAGGGAGAACAGGATGATCATCATAAGACCAAGCCAGAAGTTCGGTGTCGCTACACCGATAAGAGCTACTACCATACCTACGTTATCGAACATGGAATACTGTTTTGTAGCAGAGATAACACCGATCGGAAGAGCGATGCCTACCGCTACGAGGATGGACCAGAATGCAAGTTTCGCTGTATTCGGGAAACAGGAAACGATCATATTTGTTACCGGACGACCTGTCTTATAGGAGTTACCCATATCACCCTGTAACAGGTTCAGCATGTATTTCGCATACTGTACGATTACAGGCTGGTCAAGTCCGAGTTCATGTCTAAGTGCTTCGATTGTTGCTGCGTCAGCATCTTCACCGGCAAGCATAGCCGCTGTATCACCTGGTGAAAGGCTGATGATGAAATATACAAGGAAAGTAACGCCGATTAATACCGGGATCAGCATTACAAGACGTTTTAAGACGTATCTACTCATTTATACCTTCCAATCTGCCTATAAATGGCCCCTTTATTGTTTCTTGCTGTTAACAGAAATTTAACAATCTCCGTCATTTTAAAACACGGTGCGAGTTGTAACTCGCACCGTGTAACACTACGTTTTTACAACAAGTGTAATAATCGTATGTAATTATTCCTCGTAGTGAGCGTTACCGATCCAGTGTGTAGCACCCTTGTGGAGTCTGAAGCCCTTAAGGTCTGCACGGATACCTACGTTGTCATCTTTGTAGTAAATCGGTACCCACGGAGCAAGCTCTTTAAGTCTGAACTGAAGCTGTTTGTAGAGATCCATACGTTTCTCGTGATCAACTTCTGTCTGAGCAGCCTCGATGAGGGAGTCAACCTGCTCGTCATCTAACCAAGCACGGTTACCTGTAGCACCGAAGTTGGAGCTGTGGAACAGAGCGAATGTGGAACCGTCAGCATCGAAGGTGGAGTTGGACCAGCCAAGGAAGAATAACTCGTGATCACCTTTAGTAAGGATCTCAAGGAGTGCGCCCCACTCATATGTGGAGATCTCTACGTTGATACCGACCTCAGCAAGCTGAGCCTGTACGATTGTAGCGGAACGTGTTCTGTTGTCGCCGTTTACGTAGATGGAGCAATCGAAACCATCCGGGTAACCAGCTTCTGCCATAAGTGCTTTTGCTTTCT
>JAFOCX010000196.1 GCA_017380975.1 Lachnospiraceae bacterium | reverse complement strand
TAACCTTGTCCCCGGCATGTGCCATGATCTTGTGTTCCATAGAGTCCATTCTGAGCTCCAAAGAATCCATCTTGTGTTCCATAGAGTCCATTCTGCACTCCAAAGAGTCTACCTTGCACTCCAAAGAGTCCACCTTTTTCTCCACAGAATCCAGTTTCTCCAAAATCAAATCCAGTCGTTTCATAGTGATTTCTCCTTTCGTAAATGGTTCATTTGTTGTAGAAGTATATTACCACAGAAGGAGAAATCTGTCTGCGTACTGGCGGTTTAATTGAAAGTCAAAGGAATTTACATTTGTTTGTCATACACCTTTTTCGGCAGAATGAGTCTTGCAGAAAGAGGAACGATTTCCGCAGAAAGTTCCTTGTCAGGACCACATTCACCATCGACATTTACAATAACTTCCTGATTCTCATCAACCGGACGAATGTGAACGGATTTTGCAGGATAATACTCAACAATATTTTCTAATTCCGGAACAATCTCGCCATTTGCAAAATGTTTTCCGGCCTGATAGATCGGAAGTACCTTAGCGATCTTAGCCAGAGAAATCTCATTTACGACCATAACATCCAGAACACCATCATCTAACTGAGACTCCGGAGCAGCCAGGAAGCCTCCGCCGTAATAGCGCCCGTTGCAGACAGCCACGAGAATAGCACTGCGTTCAAATTCATTTCCATCAATGTTGATATGCAATCTGGTTGCACGTTTTCCAAGAAGCACTTCTACGATACTGAGCTTATAAGCCATACCGCCACCACAGAACGGAATACGGCGGAATTTAGGAATACCATACGCAACCTTTGCGTCGAGTCCGGCAGAACAGATGTCCGCAGCATAACCTCGCTGAGTCTTGATCATATCAATTTCTTTTACACCGCCGCGCAACTGGTCTTCGATATCACAAAACTCCTCGCGTGTACCAAAACTGCGCAGAAAATCATTTCCGCTGCCATATGGTAAAAGTCCAACAGCCGCTTTCTTATAGTTCATAGCTCCGGTCAGTACTTCATTGAATGTACCGTCACCGCCGGCTGCATAAATACGAATTTCTTCATCCTGCTCAGCAGCAGCGCTGACTGCTTCCAGCGCCAGAAAATGCGCGTGAGCCGGACGATTTGTCAACTGGATAGTCAGATCTGTTTCTGCAATCCCACATGCCGCAGCCGCGCGTTTGATCTCCGGAACAAGAACTTTGCTGGAATCTTGTTTGCCAGCGACCGGATTTATAATAAAATGGTATTTCATACTTCATATTCCCCTTATGGATTTTATTCCGGATCAAGTAGAATTTACTTGAATATCAAATCGAGTATAGCATGCCAAATGACAAAAAACAATAAAAAGTACCGTCTTACCAGGCAGAGAATATTGTATATAATCGATACTCTATTGTATAATATTCAAAGATTGATTTAAGATTCTCTTCGATGAGGAGGATGTAACATAATGAAAAAGGGGTTTTAGAAATGAAAAAAACTTTCTATAAACGATTATCAGCGGCTGTGCTGGCCTTAGCGATATCATGTACTGCCTGCGGCGGAAGCGGAGCCCAAACGGAGCAAACGCAGGCGACAGAGACAACTGCGACATCGGTTACAGAGGTGTCTGCGACGACAATGCGTCTTGCAAAACATGAGGGAGCTCTCAGTGTAGAAGACGGAAAAGGCGCAATGTTAGAGCCTCGTGAAAACATGAAAGTTTACAGTGGATATCAAATGCAGACGGAAGAGACCAGTTTTGCATGGATCGATCTTGACAGTGTAAAACTCGCAAAAATGGATGAAACAACCGAGGTAGAGATTCAAAAGGAGAATAAAGATCTGGAACTTCGATTGAAATCAGGCGGTCTGTTCTTTTATGTGGCGGAACCTTTGGAGGATGATGAGACGATGAAGGTCAGCACTTCTACGATCATTGTAGGAATTCGAGGCACATCCGGCTGGGTGGAAACAGAATCAGAAGAGCAGTCAAGCGTGTATATTCTGGAGGGAACCGTGGAAATTCATACGGAAGAGGAAGCTGAGCCGATTTTGCTGTCAGGAGGAAACAAAGCGGTTGTAACTCATGGTGAAGATGCAAATGTTCAAATATCCGTTTCTGCATTTCCGGCAGTGGATATTCCGGAGTATATTGTAGAAGAAGTGGAGCAGAATGAGGAATTGGCCGGAGAGATTTTTGAAATGTCCGGACTTGATGTTCCGAATGCCTATGCTGCCGGGGAGGCATATCAAACAATTCGCGATGAATACCTTGCTGCACTGAATGTCGGAGATGAAGGGTATTTCAATCATTTAGAGCAGTTCCCGAATACAGATCCGGAGGCTATGCGTTTGCATTATATGTATCAGGAAAACGTATATCACGCGTATTATGACCTGGATCACAACGGAACCGAAGAACTTCTGATTGGTCTTGGCCAGAATGATCATATTCGTCTGGCAGATGTGTTTGCATACGACGGTACATCAGCCGTTCGAGTTCTTGATGAGCATGTGTTTGGTGAACGAGCTCGTCTGACACTCAGACAAGACGGTACTATTTACCTTCAGGCATCCGGAAGTGCGGCTACCGGAAATGTGACACTCTGGCAGCTGGATGACAGTGGCTGCAAGGCGGAAGAAATTTTTGAGTACTTCTATGATTACCAAATGGTTGAGCAGGAACAGTATCGTTTGATTGGCGGAACTATCGACGATATGATATCAGAGGCTGAATTTAATGAAATTATGGAAGAACATAAGGAAAAACAGGATATTCCGTGGAGATATCTGGATACAGACGAAATGATACCGGTGCAGAAGATGGATGCAATGTCTGCATATGAAGCAATCCTTGCAGACTATCGAAACGCGTGTGCAGTAGAGAGCAGTACTTGGATGAGTAATTCTGAGAGCTATAACATGACCTATGGACATTTAGGAACCGAAACGTTATTCTATCACCATATGGGAGGCGGATCATCAAAGCTGTTTTATGCGTATCATGATGTTGACGGAAACGGAACCGACGAATTATTTATCGGATCAGGACAAAATGCTGAGGATGCATATGTTTCCACTATGTTTGCATTTGACGGCCAACAAGCGGTAATGTTGGCAGACATGTTGTTTGAGGTACTGAATGACGGAACTGTGCTTCGCTCCGGAAATGGAGGCGGAATCGAGCAGATTTTACAGCTGGATGAAAATGGTGCTGCATTCGTAGAGAAAGAAGGAACCGGTATTGAGCGGAACTCTATGATCTTCGGACAAAAGTTTGCAGAACAGGGCGGTATTGTATCGTATAACTGGCAGAGCTTGAATTAACAAGGACAGGGGAGAAACATATGTTGAACTGGTTTAAAAATAAAAATGAAAAAACAGAGAAAACGGTCATCTCACAGGATCCTGAAGTACAACGTTTGATTCTGAGTGCTGAACAGGGAGACGCTGAGGCGCAGTATCAATTGGGACTTCGCTACCTGGAGGGAGATGGCCTGAAAAAGAATGAAAAGGCGGCGGCAGAACTCTTCAAAAAGGCGATGGAACAGGGGCACCTGGATGCCCAGAGAAAGCTTGCATGGTGTCATTTATATGGACGCGGTGTCAAGCAGAACCTGTCATATTCGTTACAATTAAGCCAGGATGCAGACGGAACTCATGAGAAAATCGATATGAACAAATTTGGATATCTGATCAGGAAATAGAGAGAAAATCAAAAAGCAGCAGAGCGTATATGAACTGACCCCCAATAGTTAGACCAAAATCTAATTATTGGAGGTCAGT
>JAFOCX010000195.1 GCA_017380975.1 Lachnospiraceae bacterium | reverse complement strand
CGAAGCCAACACATTTGTTTCAGTAAGTAAAGTTTGGGTGGAAGATAGGGCAGTAGTTCGACCGACGGAGATTAAAGTACAGCTGTTGAAGAACGGTAACGCGGAAGGTGCACCGGTAGTTTTAAATGACAGCAATGGATGGAAGTACACTTGGAATAATCTTGATCGTTATGATAACTGGTCCGTAAAAGAAATCGATGTTCCGAGTGGTTATACAACCACATATGCAAACACCGGAAATGTGGATAACGGTTATGTGTGCGAGATCACCAATACATTAATTCCGGAAGACAAGACATTTGTTGCAGTTAATAAAGTCTGGAAAGATGATGTAGAGGCAAACCGCCCGACAAGTATTCAGGTTCAGCTTCTGAAAGATGGTGTGGCAGAAGGTGCAGCGGTTACACTTTCCAAGGAGAATAACTGGACATATACTTGGACAGACCTTGTGAAGCGTGCGACATGGACTGTTGAGGAGATTAATGTTCCGACAAATTATAAGGCTTCCGTAAGCGGTACAGACAACCAGTATACAATTACAAATACTTATGAAGAGCCGGAAACAACAACGTCATATGTAGACGACGATGATGATGAACCGACTCCGAAAACAACTGCACCGGCGGAAACAACACCGGCACCAACAGAAACAACTCCTGTGCCAACAGAAACAGTACCGGAACCGACGGTTGTTTACAGAGGCGTAGAAATCCCAAGATCGATCTTGGATGCATATCCGGGCCGTACGCTGGATGAACTCTTTGATATGGGTGTATTAGGCGCGTACTTTGAGAATGTTCCGACAGGACTTCTCCCGGCAACTAGCGATATTAACCCATTCTGGATGATTCTTATGGTGGTTTCCATGATTGGTCTTGCGGTAACAACTGTGTTGGATAAAAAGAGAAATAATTAATTGATTAACCTTAAGCAGACCAAGGTGATATGGTTTGCAGATTTACGGAGCGGGGTTCCTTGGGAACCCTGCTCTTTTTGTCGCCGAAAAGTTGATAAAATTAAGGGAATATGTCCAAATTCACCGCAAAAATCACGAAACCTTTGTTCACATTTCATAAATCCTATGATATAATGATACTACCACTAAAACTAACTAGTTTTTTGGCACAAAAATGAGCAGCAAGAGGTGATATCGTGGTAAGAAAAGAAATGATAGCAATGCTGTTGGCTGGCGGACAAGGCAGCCGTCTTGGCGTACTTACACAGAAAGTGGCAAAGCCTGCAGTATCTTTTGGCGGTAAATACAGGATCATCGATTTCCCGCTGAGCAATTGCATTAATTCTGGCGTTGATACCGTTGGTGTACTGACACAGTATCAGCCATTACGCTTAAATGCACATATCGGAATCGGTATTCCGTGGGATTTAGACCGTAACGTAGGCGGTGTAACCGTTCTTCCGCCGTACGAGAGAAGCAAAGGCAGTGACTGGTATACAGGTACTGCAAACGCAATTTATCAGAACTTAGAGTACATGGATTCTTACAATCCGGAGTACGTTCTGATCCTTTCCGGTGACCACATCTATAAGATGGATTATGAAGTGATGCTTGAGTATCACAAGGCGAACAATGCAGACGTAACGATCGCTGCGATGTCTGTTCCGATGGAGGAGGCAAGCCGTTTCGGTATCCTGATCACAGATGATTCAAACAAGATCACAGAGTTTGAAGAGAAACCGGCAAACCCGAGAAGCAACCTGGCTTCCATGGGTATTTACATTTTCAACTGGAAAGTTCTCAAAGAAGCGCTCCTGACACTTTCTGATGTTCCGGGCTGCGACTTTGGTAAGCATGTGATCCCGTACTGTCACGAAAAGAGCGGTAAGATCTATGCATACGAATTCAATGGTTATTGGAAAGACGTTGGAACCCTCGGTTCCTATTGGGAAGCAAACATGGAGCTGATCGACATTATTCCGGAGTTCAATCTCTATGAGGAGTACTGGAAGATCTATACAAAGACAGACCGTATCCCGCCGCAGTATATTGATGGCGAGGCAAAGGTTGTAAAGAGCATCATCGGCGAAGGCACAGAGATTTACGGTGAAGTGTCCAATTCCGTCATTGGCGAAGGCGTTACCATCGAAAAGGGTGCCGTTGTCAGAGACTCCATTATCATGCAGGACACAGTGATCGGTGCAGGCGCGATCGTAGAGAAAGCGATCATCGCAGAAGATGTTAAGATCGGTGCCAACGCACATCTTGGTGTGGGCGAATACGCAGACAGCAAGTACGATCCGAAGGTTTACCAGTTTGATCTCGTGACTGTGGGTGAGCATTCCGTGATCCCGGAGGGCGTGAAGATTGGTAAGAATACAGCGATTTCAGGCGTAACCGAGCCAAATGACTACCCGGATGGACAGCTTGAAAGTGGCGGCTACATAGTAAAGGCAGGTGGAAACGCATGAGAGCAGTAGGTATTGTTTTAGCTGGTGGTAACAGCAAGCGCATGCGCGAACTTTCCAAGAAGAGAGCGATTGCAGCAATGCCGGTCGCAGGAAGTTTCCGCAGCGTTGACTTCGTATTAAGTAATATGAGCAACTCTCACATTCAGAGCGTTGCAGTTTTGACACAGTATAACTCCCGCTCCTTAAATGAGCACTTAAGTTCCTCCAAATGGTGGGATTTCGGTCGTAAACAGGGCGGTCTCTACGTGTTCCCGCCGACTATTACAGCGGAGCACAATGACTGGTACCGCGGTACAGCAGATGCCCTTTACCAGAACCTGGATTTCTTAAAGAGAAGCCATGAACCGTACGTTGTGATCGCAGCCGGTGACGGTGTTTACAAGCTGGACTACAACAAAGTTCTTGAATATCACATTGAGAAAAAAGCAGATATTACGATCGTCTGCAAAGACATGCCGGCAGGCGTGGATGTGACACGTTTTGGTATGGTGAAGACAAATGATGACGGAAGAATCATTGATTTCGAAGAGAAACCGATGGTGGCAGATTCCACAACCATTTCCTGCGGTATCTACGTGATCCGTCGTCGTCAGCTGATCGAACTGCTCGAGAGAAGCGCAGGAGAAGGTCACTTT
>JAFOCX010000194.1 GCA_017380975.1 Lachnospiraceae bacterium | reverse complement strand
TAACAGCTGGATCGGTTTATCAAAATTATTTGCAAACTTCAGATCCAGATAGCCTTCGGAAATTGTCGCATCTAATCCAACCGGAAGGTAGGAGATCGGTTTGGAATGCGGATGTCTTTCAATGGCCGGCATCAGCGCCTGACACATAGCCGCATAAAGTGTGGAGGATACCTGACAGATGCCGCCTCCGATACCATATCCCTTGATCAGCGGGGCAGATACATAACCATTTGCCACTGTTCGGGACATAATGGAATCGCTAAAGGACATTCTCTCTCCCGGCTGAAGGATCTTGCCATTAATTCTCTGGGCAGCCAGTCTTACATTGATGGCTCTCGGAACTGTTTCATCATAGTAAGTTGTCCAGGATCCGATGATATTTCCCTGCTCCTCCTGACGAAGAGCCACGCGTCCTTCCTGTTTACCGATCGTTGCATAATGCAGACAGTAATCAGACAAATTCTTTTTATACGCTAAAAACAGATCCGGATTGTTATAGATATATGCTTTTAAGTTAAACTCCGCATTTCCGGAACGGCCTTCCTTCGCACCTGCAGTGGCAAAATGCTCAAACAATGCCTCCGGATTCATTCCAATGGACTCCTGTAAATCCGGATTCTGATCATAATAGTACTGTGCATCAAAAACTGCACGATAATCTTCTTTATTTTCTTTCGCATAAGCAGTTGTCACAGAACCCAGCATCAGAAGCGCTGCAGTTCCCGCAATTGCCCATTTTCTCATCTGTGTCTTTTTCATATACTCATCCCCTTAGTTTTATTTCATCATTTGTATTATATACCTATGCTCAAACAATACAACCTGAATTTTTGCTGCCAGCATCCCCATTCTACCACAAAAGGGAAGCTGTTTCCACAAAACAACTTCCCTTTCTTTCTATTTCCCACAATAAATCTTGATCGCTTCACAGATAAACGCGGCTGTACCATCTCCATGCTTATCGATATTGTGTTTAAAACGTTCGTCTGCCACATACATCTGACCGAGTCCAAACAGAATTTCATCGGTGCAATGATAATAACTCTTTGTAATATGATCCTGCAGCATTTTTACAAAGTTCTGAGCTTCCCCTGAATCAGGTTCTTTTCCCTCTTTCATACAGGCTGCAAACTCGGCCATAATCTCGTTCATTTCATCAGCAAGGTTGTTCCACTTATCCTTTGAATAACCTTTTGTTTTTTCTTCGTGTTCCTTGTAAGCGTCCGTTTTTCCCCATCTCTCTTTGGCTTCCGCTTTGTGCTTATCAAATTCACTGCTGTCAAATGCTTTCATCACGTTTTCTCCTTTCATGGCATCGTCAATGGCGGAAATCAATCGTTCCAACCGTTCCTTTTTGAGCGTCAGCAATTTCTTTTGCTCTTTCAATGCCTTGTTCGTGTCATAATTCGGAGACGACAACATTTCTCCGATGCTCTTTAAAGAAAAGTCCAGTTCACGGTAAAAGAGGATCTCCTGCATACGCAGAAGAGAGGTTTCATCATAATAACGATATCCTGTACATTCGTCAATGTGAGCAGGAACCAGCAATCCAATCTCATCGTAATAATGAAGTGTGCGCACACTTACACCCGCAAAATCGGCAAACTCTTTAATCTGCATCTTCATGTTTCTCACCTCCTGAAAGAAGTGTACACTATGACGTAACGTGAAAGTCAAGAGAGCTTTGAGAAATTATTTGTGATACGGTTCATTCGCAATGATCCTGAATCCGCGATAAATCTGCTCCAGCAGGATCACGCGCATCAGCTGATGCGGAAATGTCATCTTTGAAAAGCTCAGTTTGTAATCTGCTCGATTTAAAACCGCCTTGGAAAGTCCCAAAGAACCGCCGATCACAAAAACGATCTGACTGATTCCGGACACGCCCCATTTTTCAATCTTATCTGCCAGCTGCTCAGAATCCAGCATCTGACCATCGATCGCCAGCGCAACTACATAGCTTCCGTCTTTAATGTTTGCAAGAATTCTCTCGCCTTCTTTGTCTTTAATCTGATTTTCTAATGCTTCACTTGCTCCGTCCGGAGTCTTCTCATCCGCCACCTGCACGATTTCCAGTTTACAGTAACGGCTCAGGCGCTTGGAATACTCTGCAATCGCATCTGTAAAATATTTTTCTTTGATCTTTCCAACGGTCACAATCGTAATCTTCATCGTTATACCTCAAATTCTAACAACATGTCGTACCAGACAGCGCCGCCATGCACGGAAGCAGACACGCCAAGATTTTTGTATCCAAATTTTGCATAATAATGGATCAGACGGTCTTTACAGGTAAGGATCAGGCCTTTTCTTCCTTTGTCCTTTGCATCTGCAATCAGATGATTCATCAATTCTGCTGCAATGCCCTGTCTCTGATACTCCGGGATTACATCTAATCCGAAAATACTCTGATAGCAGCCGTTGGGATTATGTAAAGAACTGTCCTCGAACATCTCATCGCGGATCGTGCGTTCATCGGTCACACATCCGTTGATAAATCCAATGATGTTCCCTTCGTACTCTGCAACGAAGAAACATTCCGGAAATGCTGCGATCCTTTGTTCAAAGGATTCTCTTGTTGCTGCCTCTGCAGCCGGGAAGCAGATTGCCTCAACGGCAGTAACTGCATCTAAGTCGGTTTTCTCAACCGGTCGTATTATAAAATTGATCATAATTGCT
>JAFOCX010000193.1 GCA_017380975.1 Lachnospiraceae bacterium | reverse complement strand
TGCGTCGTAAACTTGCTCTGGCCCGGTTTTCTCCGGTCAAGAAGCGTCTGAATATCTGCCTCGCAAAGCTCCAGGCCTGCCGGACATCCGTCCACAACCACACCGATCGCTTTTCCGTGGGATTCTCCCCATGTGGTTATCTTAAAAATGGTTCCAATGGTTGATCCTGCTGCCATATTTCGTCTCCTACAGTTTCACAATCTCACAACAGTTCGGTTCATTTACACGGATCGTGCGTCCGCTCATCACAAGCAGACTTTTTTCGTAGTCCACATGGAAGAATGAAATGCTTCCGCTGACATGATTGAGCGATGCCAGATGAGCGCTGTCCGGGAACAGTGCAATGTCCTTCGGATAGTTGCCGCTGATCGGAAGGCAGAACTTCAGCTCCAGAAAACCGGTCTCTGTATCTCTCTCATACATCGAAACCGTATTGTCACCTGCATTGCTGCAGAACAGATAATCCTCATTTGGTTCAAAGCGCATCGCACAGGCTGCTGCCAGCGGATCCGGATCGTCTCCGGTCGTTGCGATCGTCTGCACCTTCTCGATCACAGGAACGCGCTCTTCTGCCTGATAAGAATAAACGTCGATCACGTTTTTCAGTTCATGGACAACATAGAAGAACTTCCCATCCTTGCTGAACTGAAAACTCTTCGGTCCGGATTCCAGTTCACTTCGAACCGTATCCACATGAGAGATCTTTCCGTCGTGAGGATCAAAACGGTAGATCTTGATCTGATCGATGCCCACGTCTGCCACCATCAAAAACTTTCCGTCCGGAGTCAGATGACTGCAGCTCACATGCGGCCGGAAGTTTCTTTCCGCCACACTGCCCAGACCTTTATGGAATACACCGTCTGTGATCGCACCCACAGAACCGTCCTCATTTAACTTTACGACTGTAATCTTTCCATCATGATAACCGGAAATAAACAGATATCTGTCGTCCGGGCTGATGGAAATATGGCAGCCGCGCATACCCTTGATATTGACACTATTCAAGCGGTTCAGGCTTCCGTTCTGAAGGATCTGGAACGCTACAACGCCCTCATCCGCGATCGAATATAATACTTTTCCACTATTGGATGCCTTAAGATAGGAGGAGTTGTCCACTTCTACTTCGCAGCGGTAAATGAACTGTCCCTTTTCCACGTCCACATCGTAAACCGTAATGCCCTTTGCTTTTCCGGTATACGAATAAGAACCTACATAAGCCATATACTTTCCTGTCATAGGTCATTTCCTCCCTGTTTTTACGTACATTTTGACTTTCATTTTACCATAATTTCCGATGTTTGTTAACTGAAATTTTCTAACAAAATATCCGAAAAATCTATTTACATTGCGGGCAAACCATGATTAAATAGAAGATAGTATTTGTCGTTTTTTGCCTTTTTTCAATTACAGTGGTAAAGCGACAAGGAATTCTGCTACAAGGAGGACAAAGCCATGAGTCAGCCATTGATTGATTTGGTTCATATTTCTAAGAGTTTTGACGGCGAGCTTATTCTAGATGACTTAAATCTTTCCGTTAAAGAAAACTCTTTCGTGACTCTCCTGGGCCCGAGCGGCTGCGGAAAGTCTACGACTCTCAGAATCCTCGGCGGTTTTACTATGCCGGATCAGGGAAAAGTCATCTTCAATGGAGAGGACATAACGCGCATGCCGCCTAATAAGCGGCAGCTCAATACAGTGTTCCAGAAGTATGCCCTGTTTACGCATATGACGATCGCTGAAAACATCGCTTTCGGCCTCAAGATTAAGGGAAAGTCAAAAGATTACATTAATGATAAAATCAAATACGCACTGAAACTGGTAAATCTTGATGGATATGAGAACCGCAGTGTCGAACTGCTCAGCGGCGGTCAGCAGCAGCGTATCGCCATCGCCAGAGCCATCGTAAACGAGCCGAAGCTCCTTCTTCTCGACGAGCCGCTCGGTGCTCTGGATTTAAAACTCAGACAGGACATGCAGTATGAGCTGATCCGTTTGAAAAATGAATTAGGAATTACCTTCGTATATGTTACCCATGACCAGGAAGAAGCCCTCACGATGTCTGATACCATCGTCGTTATGAACAAGGGTTACATCCAGCAGATGGGTACTCCGGAACAGATCTACAACGAGCCGGAAAATGCTTTCGTAGCTGACTTCATCGGCGAGAGCAACATTGTTCCGGGTATTATGATCCGCGACGAGCTTGTTGAGATCTTCGGCGCAAAGTTTGCCTGCGTAGACAAAGGCTTCGGAAAGAACCAGCCTGTCGACGTAGTGATCCGTCCGGAAGACATCGACCTTGTGGAACCGGAAAACGGAACTCTGGAAGGCGTTGTTACACACCTGATCTTCAAGGGTGTGCATTATGAAATGGAAGTCACGACCCCGGACGGCTTTGAATGGCTCGTCCACAGTACGGATATGTTCCCAGTCGGCAAGAAAGTCGGAATTCATGTGGATCCTTTCGATATCCAGATCATGAACAAACCGGCATCTGAGGACGAGGAGGCCGTAGGAGTCAATGAATAAAAGCACAAAACAGGTTTTAGCATTTCCTTATATTATATGGATGGTGGGATTCACCGTGATCCCGCTGCTGATGGTATTTTACTACGGTCTTACAGACCGAAGCGGTACCTTTACCTTTGCGAACGTGATGGCGATCATGGCTGAGGACCATATGAAAGCGCTCCTGCTTTCCCTCGCCTACTCCATTATCAGTACGATCATCTGCCTTCTGATCGCATATCCGCTGGCAATGATCCTGCGTACCCGCAACATCGGTACCGGAAGCTTTGTGGTTTTCATTTTCATCCTCCCGATGTGGATGAACTTCCTTCTGAGAACCATGGCATGGCAGACTCTGTTAGAGAAAAACGGTGTTATCAACTCCCTTCTCGATCTTCTTCATCTGCCGAACTTAAATATTATCAACACTCCGGCTGCGATCGTGTTAGGTATGGTTTACAACTACCTTCCGTTCATGATCCTGCCAATTTACAATGTACTGGCAAAGATCGACAACAATGTCATCAATGCTGCCAGAGATCTGGGCGCAGATTCCTTCCAGGTTTTCTCGAAGATCATGCTGCCGCTCAGTGTCCCGGGTATTATCAGCGGCATTACTATGGTATTCGTACCGGCCCTCACAACTTTCGTAATTTCCAACCTCCTTGGCGGCGGTAAGATCCTTCTCATCGGTAACGTCATCGAACAGGAATTTACAAAAGGAAGCAACTGGAACCTCGGTGCCGGTCTGTCCATCGTGCTGATGATCTTTATCCTGATCAGTATGACCCTGATCGCCAAATACGACAGTGATGGGGAGGGGACAGCATTCTAAATGAAAAGAACTTATGATAAATTAAAACGGTTTTTTCAGGATTTTTACCTGGTGCTGGTGCTGATCTTCCTTTATGCACCGATCGTAGTTATGATGGTTCTGTCCTTTAACAGTTCGAAATCCAGATCCCAGTGGGGCGGTTTTACGACTCAGTGGTACAGAGAGATGTTCGAGAGTCCTGTTATCATGGAAGCCCTTTACAATACGCTGATGATCGCATTCCTGTCCGCCCTGATCGCTACGATCCTCGGTACAGCGGCTGCTATCGGTATCAGCAGTATGAAAAAAGCTCCGAGAACCATCTTTATGGGAATCAACAATATCCCGATGTTAAACTCCGATATCGTAACCGGTATCTCTTTGATGCTGATGTTCGTCGCTTTCGGTGTTTCTCTCGGATTTAAGACGATTCTCTTCGCGCACATTACCTTTAACGTACCGTACGTTATGACCAGTGTGCTGCCAAAACTGAAGCAAACCAGCAAATATACATATGAAGCCGCGATGGATCTGGGAGCAGGTCCGATCGAAGCCTTCTTCAAAGTGGTATTTCCGGACATTATGCCGGGCGTACTCTCCGGCTTCCTGATGGCATTCACCATGTCTCTGGATGATTTTATTATCACCCACTTTACAAAGGGTGCCGGTATCAACACTCTGTCTACATTGATCTACAGTGAAGTGCGCCGCGGTATCAAACCGTCTATGTACGCACTGTCCACCGTGATCTTCGTGACTGTGCTTGCACTGCTTCTTATTACAAACTTTGCTCCGAGCAAAGATCAGCTTGAGGCAAAAGCAGCTGCAGACGCTGCTGCAGGAAAGAAATCCGGCAACTGGGGACCGAAGCTTTACAAAGCTGCTCTTGTTGCAACTTCTTTCATCATTATCAGCGTTGTCAGCTACACCACATACATGCATTTTGACAACAGCAACTCCGACGAACTCTATGTTTATAACTGGGGTGAATACATTGACGAAGAAGTGATCACACAATTCGAAGAAGAGACCGGTATCAAGGTCACTTACGATATGTTTGAGACAAACGAGGAAATGTATCCGATCATCGAAGCCGGTGCTGTTATGTATGACGTTGTATGTCCGTCCGATTATATGATCCAGAAAATGGTGGAAAACAATCTGGTTCAGGAACTGAATATGGAAAACATTCCGAACCTTCAGTACATCGACGAGACATACCTGAACAAGTCCCAAAGCTTTGACCCGCAGAACAAATACTCTGTTCCTTACACATGGGGAACCGTTGGTATCATTTATAATACAAAACGCCTCGAGGAACTGGGAATCGAAGCACCGACTCACTGGTCCGACCTTTGGGATCCGCGCTATGAAGGCGAGATCCTGATGCAGGACAGTGTTCGTGATGCTCTGATGGTTGCGTTAAAGATGAACGGTCATTCTCTGAATTCCACAGATGCAGCCGAACTGGAAGAAGCAAAGAATCTGCTCTTAGAGCAGAAACCTCTCGTTCAGGCATACGTTGTGGATCAGGTTCGTGATAAGATGCTCAACGGAGAAGCGGCGGTCGGCGTGATCTACTCCGGCGAACTTCTGTATCTCCAGGAAGAAGCGGCTCTTCTCAATCTGGACTATGAACTGAAATACGTGATCCCGGAAGAAGGCTCCAACGTTTGGATCGACGCCTGGGTAATCCCGTACAATGCGCAAAATAAGGAAAATGCAGAAAAATGGATCGATTTCCTCTGCAGACCGGAAATCGCATTGAAAAACTTCGAATATATCACATACGCAACTCCGAACGCAGGCGCATTTGAGATGTTAGACGAAGAAACTCAGAATAACAAATCCGTCTTCCCGGATGACGATGTACTGGAAAACTGCGAGGTTTACCAGTATCTCGGAACCGATGCGGATGATGCTTACAGCGCACTCTGGAAAGAGATCAAGGCGCAGTAGATGGATATTTAGTTAAATCAACTTGGTAATAAAGAGTCCAGGGTGATAGGAATTTTGAAAACCTGTCATCCTGGGACTTTTTCTGTTTGTGGAAGTATTCGTGGCCAACCAAAGAGGGGAAGTTTACTTGTCGGGTTGGATATTTGATCATAATAATGGCACAAGAATCCAATCACGTTGTAACAAAAATGAGTGTATATACGATTTCTACAAAGATTCTATTATATGCTGGCCAATCAAGCATGAAAAAATCGCTATGTTCCTTGGATAGCAAACAGATCTGACGAAGCAAGAATCCAATTACCACTATAAATATATGAAAATAAGTTAGCCATCAAGAGAGGAATAATGACTTCAAATCCAAATAAC
>JAFOCX010000192.1 GCA_017380975.1 Lachnospiraceae bacterium | reverse complement strand
TGCAGATGAAGACAGACTGGAGAAAATTCTCCAGAATCCTCAGGTGATTAAAACCCCGGTTGTTCGGAATGGCAGGCAGTCCACACTGGGGTATCAGCCAGAGGTTTGGAAGAACTGGAAGTAGTGGATAAAAGGAGCGTGACAGCATGCCATTTAAAATTGTGCGAAATGACATTACGAAGATGCAAGTGGACGTCATTGTAAATACAGCGAATAAACAGCCAATCTATTCCGCAGGAACAGATACGGCGGTCTATAAAGCGGCCGGAGAGGAAGAACTTCTTGCGGAACGCAGAAAAATCGGATGTATGAAAGAGGGGGAAGTTGCAATCACTCCTGGATTCAGACTTCCGGCGAAATACATTATCCATGCGGTGAGTCCATGTTACATAGATGGGAAATCTGGGGAGGAAGAGAAGCTTCGTGACTGTTACCGAAGAAGCCTTCAGCTTGCGGCGAAGCATGCGTGCAAAAGCATTGCATTTCCGTTGATTTCTACAGGAAGCTTTGGGTATCCAAAAGAAGAGGGTATGCGAATCGCCCTGGATGAGATCAATGCATTCCTGATGAAACAGGAAATGTTAGTGTATCTGGTTGTTTTCGATACAAAATCCACACAGCTGGGGCTGAATCTGTATCCAGACCTGAAAGCATATATTGATCATAATTATGTGTGCGATAAGAGAGAAGAAGAGTACGGAGATCGGTACTTTGGTTCTGTACGCGAAGGGGATCCGGGATTTGATGCATACCGCAGACAGAGAGAAAAGCTGGAAATGAGTGTCATGTACAGGCCAGAGATCAGCGAACAGTATGCTGAATGCGAGGATGATTCGGACGAAGCCTGGGAAGAGAGAGAATCTGCACTGGAAGAGAGAATGAAACATTTGTCAGATACCTTCCAGGAATATTTATTGTATATGATCGAAACGAAAAATCTGACGAATGCAGATGTTTATAAAAGAGCTCTCATATCCAAACAGTTATTTTCCAAAATCAAGTTAAATCCTAACTATCATCCGGATAAAAAGACAGCCATGCGGTTATGTGTTGGGGCGATGATTTCGCCACTGAGTTTTTCCAGCATCGCCCTTGCGCGATCTGCATGGTGCGTGTTTTCTCCGATAATTAGTTCCATCGCCTGCCGCATAACAGGCAGCGTAAACACTTCACCTTCTGCATAACGGGCAGATTTCTCACCAGCACCAAAGGAACTCCATATACCGGACATGCGGTACAGATCGAATTTCTTTTCCTTGTCTCCAACCTGTTCCCAAAAATCATTGTAATCGTAGATGATGGACCGGAACTCATCTACCAAAGCATGGCGCTGACGCCGCAATTCAGTGTCGCGAAGATACTGAGGATAGGCCTCTTTTTCCTTGGGAGAGAGATAGCGATCTGCAGCGATCAACTCTCGGATTCGCTTTTCCACCATAGGCCACTTCATGATAAACTCTGCGTTTTCCGCTTTATTCTGGGATGAGAAGCGATGCAAACGAATACCCTTCGCATCATGATCCTCCCAAAGACCGCTTCCGGGAATAGGATCGCTGTAACCACCGGTACCGTATTCCTGTTTCAGAAAGTTGATATTGGCTTCTTTGGTTTCGTTCTTTTGGAACTGCTCAAAGATTCGCAGTTTTCCTTGAGAAAAGCTGCTTCCACGCATCAGTACATAGTCGATTGCAGCTTGAGGAATATCAAAGCCGGGACCATCTTTAGAATCGGCATGGTAGATAATCCGCTTCTGTTCTTCCTCCGTAGGCAATGGCTTTTCATCCGCGTCCAGCCATGTATCCATAAGGATCATGCCCTCAATGCGTGATGCCACAGACCACCATTGCATATACACTTCTCGTTCACGGCTTAGATAAGAGCCACGCCACATGTGGAACATATCGTCATAGGCTCTATAACCGGTTCGCTGTCCGTTGCTGAGAATCTGTTCGATGAAGGTGTTATCAAAGAATCCCTTAATAAAATTGCCGCGTTCCTCTCTGTCCGGGTGGGACTCAAAGAATGCGGCAATTTCTACTCGGTGGTCTTTTAACTTTTCACAGGTGCGAAGCAGTTCATTCTTCTCCAGGTCTTGGTGGAAGTATTCAACTTCCCAGTTGAAGTTACCATTACGGCCACTTAGCTGTAAACTACTTCCGCCAGAACGGTTTCCTCGGCTGTTTGCCGGAGGTTGTTCATCAGCTGGACCCACAACATCTGATCCTTCGCTTTCAGCTCCTCCGTCACGCCCTGTTCCTTGGACAACTTCTGCAACAGCTTCTCCAGCATCTCGTTGGCCTGCCGGTCCACTTCCTCCAGATGTGCGTTCAGCTTGTCCGCCAACATCATCCCGGTGTACAGTGCTTTCTTGTGGCTCTGCAGGAAGCTGCGCCGCAGCATCCCATACTTGCCCACCTTCGGTGCCTCCGGTACTTCCAGATTCGGGAGCAGATAGTCGCCCTGCATTGTATAGGTCAGATTCATAATCGGTTCTCCTTTCGGTTTGTTTTTTTCTGTCCTCATGATAGCGGTTTTCTTCCTTGTTGGCAAATGTGCGAGAATTGGATTTTTCCTCTCGCTGAATGGCACGGACTGTCACTTCAATTTCCCGAAGAACCATTTCGGAAATATCGCTGGCTGCAACACCAAGGACACCGATTGTTTCGTGGGTGTTAAAGTCCAGTACATGGGAAAAGTCCTCGAAAGTATAGAGTTCATTTGCGTCCAGTCCGCAGCGGGTCATCAGCATGTAGCCAACACTGCTTATCAGAGTTTGACGAAGCCACTGCTTTGTGTTCAGCTCGTCCAGTTCTTCCAAAAGGCTGTTGCCCTTTACCGCAGTTAAGGTGGCAACATAATCGTCCAGATTATCATTGACGGCATACTCCGCAATCTGCATGAGGAAACTCCGGAAGTCACCGGTATCTGTTGCTTCACCGAAGCTGTTACTCAGCGCTTCTTTTACATCTTCCAAATATCGATCCTGCAGCTGCCAGAGGCTTACTTCCCGACCAGCTCTGCTATTGGTATCAGACAAATCGAACACATAACGCAGCTTGTAGGGCACATCTCGGTCAATCAAAAGGGCAATACCTCTTGTGCCTTTATTGACCCATCTGCCAAGCTTGTTCCAAGTGTCGATCTCTGCACAGGCGGTTGCATCCGGTTTCTGTGCGTGAATCAGCAGCTGTTCCTGGAAATCATACTTGTAGTTATTTGCGGCGGTATGCAGGAAGGCCATAAACCTTTCGGTATTGGAGGTTATGCTCAGCGCCTCCCGCGCCGCCATTTCTTTTATGATTTGCAATTTACTGGGCATTTCGCACCTCCTAATCCAGTTTGATCTTTACTTCTACAGTTACACCACGATCCGGAAGCACAGAGGCAAATAGCAGACCGGTCCGGGCATTAGAAATGGTTGTGACCAGTTCGTTCATGCGGCAGATGGTAGCATTGATCTCTTTCTGATTATCCGCATAGTAATAACCGGTTTCATCGCTGCAGATGGGAAAACCGTCTTTGCGCAGACTGCTGATCTTGCGTCGAAGATTTCGCCCATCAATGCAAAAAAGCCGCTGCAGCTCTCGGCTGTAGACGGCTTTGCTTTTTCCGGTATGGTGTTTTTTGAGATATTCGCAAATTGCGGTTCGTTTATCCATTGGCGGTTTCTCCTTATCTTTCGTGTTCTTTTACTTCTCTTGGAAATGACCAGCCATAGACCTTGCCGATGGCATCACCCAAACGGTTTGTTACCCGTGTAATATCCTTTCGGGTTGCGGTCCCGTCCAGGATTTTACCCTTCAGCCGATCAATCTGACTTTCAGTGACACCTCGTTTGAACACTCTGTACAGATAATGATTGGTTCCGTCATGATGAACGGCATCGCAGCGCAGATCGCCAAGCTTATCTACATAGAAAGTCGCATAATCC
>JAFOCX010000191.1 GCA_017380975.1 Lachnospiraceae bacterium | reverse complement strand
GGTCCGGTTTGCATTGATAAGTCCGTAAGAGGAACAGGAGTATTTGAGAAGGTGTTCTTTGCATCTCTTGCAAACTATGCGGACAAGTATCCGTATATGGCAACCTTTATTAATCAGATCAATCCGCGTTCTTACGCGGCGCATACAAGAAAAGCGCTGATGACAGAGGCAGGAACCTTCCAGTTCAATAACAATAATTATTATATGATGGTTTGTCCGACGACTCCGCCGGAGAAACGCTAGGTCAGACAAGTCTTGGGAGATCTTACGGGTTCGAAAAAAGAATTGTAGAAATGTACCGTAAAAAGAAGTTGTTTTTGGGGTTATATTTATAAAATTACGGTTTAAATTTAAAAACTGTACAGATACACCGTAGAAAATAAGGGAGACTCTATGTGAAAACAACAGAATAGGTTAAATTTTACGGTGCAAACTAGTAGAATACGTTTGAACACCGTAAATAGGTCGCAGATTTACATAATAACAGGGCTGATGCCAGCAGAAATGGCAACAGCCCTGTTATTTTTTATAGATTAGCCTTGCATATGATAGATTTCCTCACGTTCTTCCTGACTGATGGCCTTGTCTGTGATCATGGCGATCATAAGGATTCCGATCACGCTGAGAGCAAGTCTTGTGAGCATGAAACGCATACCGAGGCTGGCAGCTTCGAATGTAAGGAGCGGGATTTTGGTGGTGGACCATGCTCCGAGGAAAACTAATACATTGAAAAGGCTGCTTCCTTTTTTCAGCATAACGGTGGCGACCGGGAATGCGGCGTAGAGCGGGCCTGCGGCAGCGGAACCAAGCAGGAAGGAGATCAGGATGCCTTTCAGGCCGGATCCCTTTCCTGTATATTTCATCATCGTCTGACGATCTACCCAGACATCCAGAAGACCAAGCAGGATGAAGATCGGCGGAATGACGGAGATCATTTCTTTGATATTTTTAGCAGTGTTGGAGAATGCAGTCAGTCCGATCTCCGGCATTGCAAAGCTGATGACGGTGTTGACTGCAAATAAAATTAAGAAAACGCGGTAACGCTTGATCAACTGTTTTACATTCATATCAATACCCCCATTGCGAACGCGGCGATGATAGAAAAGATAAACGCAGCGCAGTTTCTCATCATAGTAAGTTTTTTACCGAGCACTTTTGTTTCCATCGGGATGGTGATGATACCAACCATCATGAGTGTGGACACGAACGCAGTGATCTGCATGTAGCCGGCACCGTTTTCTAAAAGAGCGGCTGCCAGCGGGAATGCAACAAATCCCGGGATCAGTGTGATGGAACCGATCAGAGCAGCAGCCAGGATGCCAAGGACACCAGACTCAGAACCGATCACTTTGGAGATTGTCTCAGGACTGAGCACAGCCAGAGCAAAGCCGATGATGATCATAACCGTTAAAAGCTGCGGCAAAATGTTTTCAAATGATTTCCATGCTTTTTTCAGGGCCATCTTGGTCTTCTTCTTATCTTTCATAAAAGAGATCAGGAGACCGGCTCCGGCCAATGCATACAGAACATATGTAAACATGAAAATACCTCCTGTTTTAGTTTCTAAATAAATATCTACTCTATCATACTATTGAAATGGATTCTTTGCAATTGATTTCACAGCCTTGTTTTCTGGAGAAACTTATTATATAATAAGAGGCAGTTTTGAAATTTTAGAAATGAGAGGATATTAATATGGATTATGTAATGTATATTCAGAATGGCGGAAACCTTGGACATGCGGAGTTCGACGATTACGAAAAAGCGTACGAAGCGATGAAGGTTATGACTGCACGCCACATCGGTGTTGCAACCGATATGTTAGGAAGCATGATGGATTCCAACGGTGAAGGCCCGTTCTTCTACGTACACCGTGACAGCGCATTTGTAGACTCCAGCAGCGGAGCAGGAAGCCTTTCCATCCGCATCGAGGAAGTTCACGATCCGATCCACGCATATGCAGAGTTAAATATCGAGAAGACATACATTTGCCTGACACTGATGGATCAGTTTGACACAGCGCTCGCAGCATGCCATGCAAAGATCGGTGAACTGGAGATGGAACCGACAGAGGTTCTCACACTGATCGGAAGCCTGAAGGGTATTCATGATTGTCTCGAGGCAGTGGAGATCGAGTTGGACGAAGAGACGGAGAAAGAGTATCAGAAACTTTACGGCACATTAAAATTCTATCTGGGAACAGAAGAATAATCATGTAAAACAGGAGGATTTTTATGTGGTTGATCTTTACGCTCATAACAACGCTGTTATGGGGAACTGCAGAGCTTTTTTATAAGAAGGGCTCTCACGAAGAATACAAATATGATCATTTGAGAGTTTGTGTGTTAGTCGGAGCAGTCATGGGTGTTCATGCTGTATTTACACTGCTGACTGCAGATATTTCCTATGATCCGATGAACCTGCTCGCTTATGCGCCGGTATCCTTATGTTACATCATTTCAATGGCATGCTCCTATTTCGGAATCCGATTCATCGAGGAATCCTTAGCAGATCCGATCGAAAATACGGCCGGAGCGATGTGCTCCATTATGTGTGCGATTTTCCTTGGTGAGCAGATCGCACCTGCAGTATGGTTTGCCATTGCAGTCATCGTGGTTGGTATCATTGGCGTTAGCTACACAGAGCAGAGCGCAGATGTAAACAGAAAACAGAGACTCGGAAAGAGATTAGCGGTTGTGGCATTTGCAATGCCGTTCTGCTACGCGATCATCGATGCTCTCGGAAGTTTCCTTGATATTTTCTTCCTCGAGCTGGAGACAAGCCCGCTGGTTGGAGTAAATGCAGACAACATCGAGTTAGTAGCAAATGTTTCCTATGAGCTGACATTTGCAATTGTCGGTCTGATC
>JAFOCX010000190.1 GCA_017380975.1 Lachnospiraceae bacterium | reverse complement strand
GCAGCTGATATTCTTTTCTTTCGCAATTTCTTCGAAAATATCCTGAACTTTTTCATCTGTATATACGGATTCAATTCTAAGGATCTCATTTACCTCAAAACTAAGTCCCGGATATGTATTAACACTCTCTTCTAAAGATACACGGATTTCTTCGAGAACGGCCCCTACACTATCCATATTCTTTCCGCGACAATCAATCTTGAATACTGTTTCATTGGCAACGACATTCATCGCACCCGGTTTCACTTCCACGCTTCCGCATGTCACCATGGTTCCGTCACCAAGTTCTGCTGTTTTTGCAGTACCACGAACCAAAGCACGAGCTGCCGCCAGCATTGTATCCGCACGCATATTCATCGGAGTAGATCCGGAGTGATCGGAACGTCCTTTTACTGTAACAACCCAGCGTCTCAACCCTGCGATCGCATCTACAATACCGATTTCGATATTCTCTGCATCCAGCACCGGCCCCTGCTCAATATGAAGTTCTAAGAACATACGCACCTTTTCCGGATCCAACATTGCTTCGTTTGCTTTTTCCGGATCAAGGCCGTACTCTTTCATTGCCTGAGCCATGCTAATCCCATCCATATCAAGGGAATTTTCTAACTCATTTTCATAAAGCTGACCGCACATGGCACGACTTCCGAATAAACCGCCGCTGAACCTTGTTCCTTCTTCTTCCGCTGTTGCCACAAATTCGATCGGACAGTTCGGAACAAAACCTTCTTCCTTCATAACACGAGCCACTTCCAAAGCTGCCACAACACCGGCAAGACCATCGAATCTGCCTCCGGTTCTCACTGTATCAAAATGACTTCCTGTCATAATAACCGGAGCCTCCGGATTCTTTCCTTCCATGCGTCCGAAGATATTTCCGACTGCATCTTCACGTACAGACAGACCGATCTCTTTCATGACTTTTACAATATAATCACGAGCCTCTGCAAATTCTTTTGTGTAAGTCTGTCTGCAGCATCCCGGTCCCTGTGTCACGCTGATCTTTGCCAATTCATCAATATCATAACGGATTCTTTCCAACTTTGTTTTCATGTGATCGTCTCCTTTTTACGTTCAAAAATTACTTATTTCCATTATAGCAGAAAATTTGTATATTTCCATCGATCTGTGGAAAACTATCTAAAATGAAACATATTATAAAGGAGGATCATCTCTCATGTTTTTAGACAAACTTGCGTTACTGCTGACCATCGTAGGCGCGATCAACTGGGGAGCCATTGGATTATTCAGCCTTGATCTCGTTGCTTTGATCTTTGGCAACATGTCTCTTCTCAGCCGGATCATCTACTCTCTTGTTGGTGCGGGTGGGCTCTGGTGTATCACACTTTTATTCCGAGACACGACGGCCGGAAGTTCCAACGAATAAACAGTGAAAGGCACAGAATCTGTTCATTCATCAGACTCTGTGCCCATTCTATTGTTACTTATTTTACTTTCCAGATCATATCCGGTGTGATGTCTGCAAGTGTCTTCGCACCGCACATTGCCATTGTATCTTCAAGTTCTGCACCGATCTTGTCAACATAACACTGAACGCCTTCTGCACCGCCTCCATAAACTGCAGAAACAAACGGACGAGCAATGATAACGCCGTCAGCACCCATTGCAAGAGCCTTAAATACATCGGTACCGGTTCTGATGCCGCCGTCAACAAATACTTTGATCTTGCCATCAACCGCTTTCACGATATCTTCAAGCACTTCCGCAGTTGCAGGACACTGATCCAGAACACGACCGCCATGGTTGGATACAAGGATTGCTGCTGCTCCTGCCTCAATTGCCTTTAAAGCAGCCTTTGGTGTCATGATACCCTTTACGATAAACGGTACATCAACCATTCCAACGATTTCTCTTAACTCTTCCACCGTTTTACTTCCCGCAGGAGGAGTCATATTCTTTAAGAACGGAAGACCTGCAGCATCCACATCCATTGCAACTGCAAATGCGCCGCTCTTCTTAACGAGTTCCATTTTCTCACGAACTGTATCCAGATTCCACGGTTTTACAGTCGGAACACCTACACCGTCTGCTGCCTCGATCGCTGCTGTTGCACCTTCCATAACTGCCGGATTTACACCGTCACCGGTAAACGCAGCAATACCTGCTTTCGCACAAGCGTCTACAAGAACGTTGTTATATGTCATGTCATTATACTTATCACTATAATGCATAGCAACTGCGCCAACCGGACCTGCAAAGAACGGATATTTGAATGTCTTTCCGAAAAGTTCCAGAGATGTGTCAACCGGAGCATTCTCACAAAGAGTATCCATATTTACACGGATCTCCTGCCACTTCTGGTAGTTACGGATCGCACCGTCGCCAACACCTTTCGCACCCGGACCCGGCATCTGATTTCTGCATGCCATACCGTTACAAACCGGACAAGCCTTACAATAGTTACCAATGCATGTACGCGCCTCTTTTAATACATCATTAAAGTTCATCATTATACCCCTTTCACGAACTGTTAAGATTTCTTTTCTTCCATTATGCTACGAATTTGAAAATTTGTAAATCATAAACAAACTGCGATTTTTTCAAATCCTTCTTCCCAGAACATTTCTGCAAGCAATGCAAGATTTTCTTCACTATATTCGATTTCCTTAGAACAATTCTTCGCATTTTGAACTCGATCTTCTTTACAAAGACATCCCGTTTTTATGTACTTTGCAATGTCCAGAATTCGGATCAGCAGAATACAGAATACCGCAAGACATCCTTTTGAATAAACATCTCCGTCTGTTCTGCATTTCATAAAATACCGATACACAAAATACACTGCCAGATGCTCATATTCATAATTTCTTTCGTGGTTTACATCAAACATCTTTTTCTCAGCTTCTAAAAATCCGGAAGCATCCTTCAAATGATCTCTCAGATCATTCAAACGAGCCGGCCACAACTCATCGATCGGTTCTAATTTTTTACAATAAGATACGATTGTCTCGTATGCAGAAATCTTTCCCTGATCGTTTGATTCATTCACCTCAAAAGCAGCCGATCGATAATACTCAGCGGATTCTTCGATCTCATCCAGATTTCCAAAATCCAAAGCATCCTGCAGTTCTTCTACGTATGTAAGAAACAAGCTCAAACGTGTCCAAATAGAATATTTTCGATCCTGTAAAACAGAAAATGCTGTCTCACGTGCCTTCATCAGCACGCTTACAAGTTCCGCATCCTCATTCTCTTCTTCTGCATTTTGCAGATCATCTGCTTCTTCGACTTCCATAAAACCGGCCTTATCCTCACATTCAAGGATCAATCGGGCAGCGGCTTCACAGCAAAGTCCGACGCCTGCCTCTGTCAGACCATCATACCATTCATAATAACGCGGATGTTCCCGACAGATCTCGCAAAGAGACTCTTCTCCCAATCCAATGATCAGATCACAGAGGTTCTCATGATTCAAAAACGGACAGCGTTCTTCTTTCCCCTGCAAGATGAAATGTCCTTCTTCCCAGTCGACGCACGTTCTTAATCGTTCTCCCAGTTCTCCGGTCACAGCACGGTATTTAGCCTGTCGTTCTTCATCTACATCAATTTCCCAGCCGATGCAGCAGCTGTCACTGCATTCTCCTGCTATGCATTGAAATCGATCATAATAATCAGGTTTCCGAATGATCATTCTTCTCCTCCTTCATACAGTTTCGACCGGTTCCTTTCTCCAGCATTTCATCATATTCTTCCCATGAGATATAACGACCGCCCATGCTTGCCAGATGATCCGTTCGAAACTGACAGTCAATAAACAGAATCCCTCTGTTTTTAATATATTCAGAAAATGCGATCAAGGCAGTTTTCGAACCGTTGGTTTTTTCAGAAAACATACTTTCTCCGAAAAAACATTTTCCAACCGCCACTCCGTAAAATCCGCCTGCCAGTTCTCCGTCTTCAAATGCCTCAATACTAATTGCAAATCCTCTTCGATACAGTTCATAATATGCCTCTTCAATCTCATCCGAGATCCAGGTTCCTTCTGCATCCTCTCGTTTGGCTCTGCATCTGCGTACTGTATCCTGAAAATCACGATTGATCGCCAGGGTGATCATGTGTTTCTTAAAATATTTGCGCATAGATTTTGAAACATGGATTTCATTGGGAAAGATCACGAATCGTTCTTTGGGACACCACCATAATATATCCTCATCCGGATTGTACCAGGGAAAAATACCGTGGGTATAGGCTAACAACAAGCGCTCTACCGATAAATCCCCACCAACCGCAAGAAGTCCGT
>JAFOCX010000189.1 GCA_017380975.1 Lachnospiraceae bacterium | reverse complement strand
GATACCGTGCGGTCCAAAATCCAGAATGTGGTTATTGGCCAGTGTCACAATGTCGATGCCCATCTCATTCATGATATGCAGACGATCATGCGGAAGGCGAAAGGTGTACTGTTTGTCCTCAGCCTTTGTTCCGCGCTCTGTGAACGGAAACTCCTGATTGACCATGAATATATCTGCAGCATCGATCTCTGCGCGGATCCCTTCGTCTAGAACGCCGTGGATCCCTCCTGCTTTATCATATGCGCCGAGCACATGCTGAGATAAATACACATCACCGGCGAACAGTAACGTAATGTCCTCAATTTCCGGTTCTGCAGGAGCCGTCGTCTCCGGCTCTGCAGTCTCTTTCACTGCCTCTGTGGCAAGCTCGATCCGAATCGCCTCTGTGGTCTCTGCTTCGGCTGCCGCAGAAACATGTTCCGCAGAATCAACACCCTTGATCACTGCAACTGACACCATATCTGTATGATTTCCGCAGCCGGTTGCCACTACTGTGGTCGCTGCTAAAATACCTAACATCCATTTTTTGACTTTCTTCATAATATAAGTCTCCTCTCGTCCCCTTATTGTACATACCTTATTAAGAAATTTCAATAATTTTCCCATTTAATCTAGCACTATGTTACGATTTTTGGTATATTAAGAGCACTTATTTCTAGAAAGTGAGGAGAAATAAAATGGAATTTTGTAAAATGAACGGCGCCGGCAATGACTTCATCATCATTGACAACCGAAATGGTGACATACCGGAATCCAAATGGCCGGAAATTGCAAAAATTGTATGTGAACGTCATCTTTCTGTCGGTGCAGATGGATTAATGGTCGTTGAAAATCCTGACGGAGATGCTGACTTTAAAATGTTATTTTATAACTCCGATGGTTCCATGGGCGAGATGTGCGGTAACGGCGCCCGCTGTATCTGCCGTTACGGATATGAACACGGAATCGCCGGTGAGACACAGACCATCGAAACAACTGCCGGAATCGTTACCGGAGAACGTATTGATAAACTGCATTATCGTGTTCGTCTCAATGATCCATCCATCGTACGTCTGGATCTGACCGTACATATCAATGATATGCCTTACCTGTGTTCTTATGTTGAACTTGGCAATCCGGGTATTCCGCATGTTGTAGTCGAGATCCCGGATCTGGAGATCTATCCGCATCACAAACTGTTCAATCTCGGCCGCTCCCTCCGCTACCATCCGGAGTTCCCAAAAGGCGCCAACATTAACTTCTATGAGTTTAAGGGCAAGGATCTGCTCTACGAACGCACCTATGAACGCGGCGTCGAAGATTTCACCTATGCCTGCGGTACGGGAACCGGTTCTCTCGTTACGGTTCTGACACTGAAAGGTCTTGTCAGCGGAAACAGCGTGCGTGTGCAGATGCAGGGCGGTGAACTGATCATTGATGCCGAGCAAGAACATGGACAGATCAAAAATCTGTATCTCACAGGACCTACCAACATGGTTCTGAAAGGCACTTTAACAGATGATGCTTTACAACTTTAGCCCAAAAGAGTATAATGTTGTTTGTTCGGCATTGATCTGCCAATCATAAAAATTGAATATTATCCCTAGGAGGAATGTTATGGAAAAACGTTCAGTTATGAAAAACTATCGTTTCCTGGCAATCATGCTTGGCTCCATGGTCGCAGGCTGTCTCGTGGGCTGGTTTGCTCCGGACCTGGGCATGAAGTTAAAGCCGTTGGGAACTGTGTTTATCAACATGATGTTCTGTGTGGTAGTTCCGCTGGTATTTGCGTCTATCTCCAGTTCAATCGCAGGTATGAGAAGCCGCAGCCGTGCAGGTAAGATCATGGGCACAACCATTGCCACCTTCGTGATCACAGGCGCGATCGCCGCTGCCATCATGTTCGTGTTGATGAAAGTATTTCCGCCGGTTCTCGTTGCATGGGAAACATTACCGTCTGAGGAAATGGGTGAATACGCTTCCCTTTCCGACATGATCGTTAACTTCTTTACAGCATCTGACTTTGTAGGTCTGTTAAGCCGTAAAGCGATGCTTCCGTTAATTGTATTCTCCATCCTGTTTGGTTTTGCGACCAACATGTCCGGAGGTCCGGATGGGATCATTGCCCAGTGGCTTGCAGCTCTTGCGGATGTAATGCTGAAATTTGTTCAGATCATTACATACTATGCACCGATCGCTTTCTTCGCGATCTTTGCTGACTTAGTTGCAAACTACGGTTCGGCGATCACAGAAGCATATGCACGTGCGATGGTGGTATACTATCCACTGTGCTTCGTCTACATCTTTACTGCATTCCCGCTGTTCGCATGGTTCGGCGGCGGTAAACACGGTATCAAGACCATGATCCAGCACATCGCAAAACCGGCGATCGTATCTCTCGGAACTTGTTCTTCCGTTGCTACGATCCCGACAAACCTGGAGGAAGCAAAAGCAACCGGAATCAGCAAAGATGTCAGCGAGATGGTTGTTCCGCTCGGTGCTACCATGCACATGGACGGCTCCTGCTTCTCCTGCGTACTGAAGATCGCATTCGTACTCGGAGTATTCGGTATGCCGATGGAGTGGAGCAAACTTCCGCTTATCATTCTCGTAGCCGTTTTATCTTCCGTAGGTATGTCCGGTGTTCCGGGCGGCGGATACATCGGCGAGTATATCATCTGCTCTCTGTTCTTCCCGAATCAGATCGAGATCGCATTCCCGATCCTTGTTATGATCGGTAACCTGGTTGACCCGCCGGCAACGATGATCAATGCAGCCGGTGACTATGTAGTCAGCTACATTGTTTCCCGCTTTGTTGACGGAAAAGACTGGTTAGACCGTGCGATTGCCAAGAAAACAGCTTAAAAAAAAAGGAAAGATAGTTATGATTTGCAATAATATTACTGTAGAAAACGGTATCCTCTACTTTGCCGGTCAGG
>JAFOCX010000188.1 GCA_017380975.1 Lachnospiraceae bacterium | reverse complement strand
CGATGAAGGAAAACATTAAAAACGCAACGAATGGAAGCAATGCAAAAAATGTAGATGTATAGAACCAAAGGATCAGGAACGGTACTACATTTAAAGCAGTGATCAATAATGTGGTCGGAAACATATGAATCACCATCATCAGCGCGGCGTTTTTCATGTTTACCTTTACCGGGTTATCAAATTTAGCCTGAACCGGGAAAATCCAGCTCGTCCACATTGCATAAATGATCGCTACCAGTATGATAACACCCATCAGGATCTTTGCAATGATCGATGTTGAAATATAGGAAAGATACGCATCGCACGCAAGAAACAGTCCGGCTAATAGTACGACAATCCAGATTGCGGTTGCCTGTTTGAAGTTGTTTTTGAATGCTTTAAAATAATTCTTAACGAGATTGCCTTCGGTTTCATCGATTAATTTGAATGTCATCGTATACAGGGCAGTCGTTGAAGCGCCAATGGTAACAATCGGGATACTAAAGAAAATAAACAGGAAGTTTAAGATCATCAGGTCGCCCATTCGGTCCATGGCTCTCCAGACCGGATTGTCTGTACTGAATAATTTCTGAAACATATGTAACCATCCTTTTTGTTAGTCGAATTAACAATAAGTATACTACAGATACATGTGGTTTGCAAGTTAGATGGTTTACATAATTGGAAGCACAATTATTAAATAATTGTAAAGAACGAAGAAATGAAAACGAGGTTGTTCTGAGCGCAAAGGATATGGTATGATAGGACACAGGAGAATCGGGAGGTTACGCTTATGATAGAGAAAAAGAAGGGGAAATCGTGCTTGCATGACAGGATCGGACATATCTTGGGTTTAAGTATTTTATATATGTTCTGTATGATTCAGACAGTCATTGCGGCACCGGTCGAAGTTTCTTATTATTACGAAGAAGTTTGTGCATCTTGTGATGGTACGAAAGAGTTTTACGAACTGTATAATCGTGTATTTTCCACAGATGACAAAAAAACATTTGAAGCGAAGATATCCACATATAATGTGTTTATGGATTCCTGCAGAGCGCAGTATGAAGATATAAAAGATGAGCTGCAGATTCCGGCCGGAACAAGTCTTCCGGTATTGGTGGTAGATGATCAGTGGATCAGCGGACATGAAAACATGGAAGCGCAGATTCGGGATTTGCTGATGAATCGAGAAGCAGAAGGGATAGAAACAGAGAAAGAGGATCTTGCAGCAGAAACGACAACAATTGTTTCGTCGGAAGAGGATGACAGCAGATTTTGGCAGGAGCTTTATCCTGCGATCATAGAAGCAAAACTTCCGGCAGTCGTATTGTTTTCAACAAACAATTGCGAAGACTGTCAGTCTGTGAAGAACTGGTTTGCCTCACAGGAATTGTCCGTTCAGCTGATAGAATATAACATTATCGAAGACGATTGCTTGAGAGAATTAAAAGCGGTATTTACTCAGTATGAAGTTCCGGAAGAGAAGCAGAAAGTTCCGGCTGTATTCTTTGGAGAAAAGTACTTGATCGGAAAGGATGATATTCCGACGATCGGACAGATCATGGATCAAGATAAGACAGAAAATGATGTTCTGTTAAACATGATGAAAGATGCAGAACGTATTCGGAAAGACGATAGAACCGAAGGTATGAGTACTTGGACCCTGGCAGTTGCAGGACTTCTCGCGGGATTTAATCCATGCTCGATTTCTATGTTGTTGATGCTGATGTCCTTGCTTCTCAGCGAAAAAGCTTCTATTTGGAAAAATGGATTGCTGTATCTCGCAGGTAAATATGTTGCGTATCTGTCCATTGGATTTGTGATCTTTGCCACAGCTTCTCAGATCTCAGATCAGACCATGGAAAAAGTGGGAAGCATCATGAATCTTATAATGGGCATTCTGTTCATGGTTGCGTCTGTACTATATATCATTGATGCGGTACGCGTATATCGTCAGGATTATGGAAAGATCAAAATGCAGCTTCCGGTCGGACTTCGCAGGATGAATCATAATCTGATCAAGAAGGTTTCTTCAGTAAATGGTTTGATGCAGTCACTGATGATCCTTGCTCTTGGTGTTGTTATTTCATTCGGAGAGTTTTTCTGTACCGGTCAGATTTACATGGCTTCAATCACGTACCTGTTAAAAGACCAGGTAAAAGCGGCCATATTCCCATTTCTGGTATATACGACCGCTATGTCAATTCCGGCAGTGATCATGATCCTGCTGATCCAGAGAACGAGAAATACGGAAGCAGTTTCTGACTTCATGTTCCGCCATCTGGGAGCGATCAAGATTTTTAATGCAATATTATTTGCACTGTTTGCTGTGTATTTTCTTGTGTTTTAAATGATCGACCATAAGAAGTTTCGGGACATTAGTCCTTTAGAATGCAGCGATCGATGGTTTCAAAATTTGCATATCGTTTTAATAAGGGTCCCGGAATCTCGGGATCCTTATTGTTTTCTATTTCCAGCTGGATTTCGGCTGTCAGACGAACGCGGACGGCTCCTCTGTGAATGTGGCATGGTTCCGGATCATCAAAGAACTCCACACTTTTTTCTAAAATAACCGATTCCCTGATCGGAATATCTTTCAGGTATCCATTGTATATCTGCTGACCGCAGCTGTACTGTTCGAGCTTCGGGATCGGATTTTTTTTCTTAAATAACATAGGAAACTCCTTTGAGGCAAATTGTAAAAAATGCAAGATAACTATCGAAATGACAGGTGTCTTGTCTTGTTAATAATGTACTATATTTAGTGCAAAAAGACAAGAATAATTATATACTTCATATATATATTGACAAACTTTCGGGTGGGGGGTATACTTATGATGTTATTACTTTGTCCTATAACGTGGGGAGGAAGTGTAATTCAGAAAAGGAGGAATTCACATGAGAAAGACATTCAAAAACATCGCAGCTCTTGGTATGGCAGCAGCAATGGTAACTGGCGCTTTAACAGGTTGCGGCAGCAATGAGACAGCAGCTACAACAGCAGCTCCGGCAGCTACAGAGGCTCCGGCAGCAACAGAAGCTCCGGCAGCAGACGCTACAACAGCAGCTCCGGCAGCTCCGGCTGAGAAAGCTGAGCTTACAATCTTCACAATGTCCATGCCGAACGTAGAAGATTTCGAGACAAATGACTTCACAAAATACCTTGAGGAGACTTTAAACCTCGACCTTACATTCGTTACAGGTACACGTGACGACTGGAAGGATAAATTAAACATGATCATGAACTCCGATGATATTCCGGATATCATCTTCGGCGTATCCCCGGATATCGCTCGTCTTGGCGTTAAAGAGGGTATCATCATTCCGCTTGACGAGTACATGACAGAAGAGTATGTACCGAACTACATCAAACTTATGAACGACAACGGTTTCAGCCTTGACGTTTGCCGTGAGACAGATGGTCAGATCTACTCCATGGCTAACATCAACGACTGCTACCACTGTAAGTATGCTCGTAAGATGTGGGTTAACACAGAGTACTTAGAGAAGATGGGCAAAGAAGTTCCGACAACAACAGAAGAGTTCATCGACGTATGTAAAGCATTCTTAGAGATGAAACCGGACGGTATCGCAGTTGGCGGTGCAGCTTCTGGTTGGTTCGCACGTGTTCAGGACTGGTTACTCGGTGCTTACACATTCATCCCGACATCTTCCGGTACAACAAAAGTACGTGATTACGTAGTTCGTAACCAGGCTAACAACAACGAGATGGTTTGTGTAGCTGTTACAGACGAGTACAAAGAAGGTCTTAAATTCATGAAAGAGCTCTATGATATGGGCGCTCTTTATGATGGCGTATTCACACAGACACAGGAGCAGATGAAGACTCTTGTTAACCAGGAAGACGAGCCGGTATTATTCTTCCCGCTTGGTACAATTTCTGACGCTATTTCTGCTACAGATAACCCAGAGTTATACAGAAAATACGCTCCGATGGCTCCGATCGCTGGTCCGGACGGCACAAGAATCGCTTGGACACAGCCGAACTACGGTGTATCCTCCGGTGCTGTATGTATCACAGATACATGTGAAGATCTTGATGCAGCATTCAGATTCGTTGATTTCTTCTACGGCGAGACAGGTGACCTTATGTCCCAGTACGGTGCAGAAGAGGGTGTTGACTGGGTACTCAATCCGGAAGGCAAGAAGGGCTTAAACGGCGAGCAGGCTCTCTACGAAGTTCTTAATGTTTACTCCGGTGAAGCTCAGAACCACGACTGGCAGGACGTTGGTATCCGTGTAGCTCCGGAAGCATACCGTCTTGGTCAGGCTATGGCAGACGGCGTAGATCCGTACGCAGCTGATGGTCTTGAAGTATTACTGTTCAACGCTTCCAAGGAATTCCAGGAGCCGTACGCATTCAATACAGATCTTATCCAGCTCAACACATTAAAGATTACATCTGAAGAAGCTACAGATATCGGTACAATCGCTGTCGAAGTTAACAAGATCCTTGTAGAGGATGAGGTTGCTTTCATCACAGGTCAGAAAGATATCGAGAAAGATTGGCAGGCACACGTAGACGCTATGTACGCAGCTGGTCTTCAGGACGTACTTGATCTCTACACAACAGCTTACAACAGATAATCATCT
>JAFOCX010000187.1 GCA_017380975.1 Lachnospiraceae bacterium | reverse complement strand
TTCACCATCTTCAGCAGCTGCGGTTCTTCCGTAATACTCGGACGGTTTACATCCACAACCACAAGTGCTGTACCATTATCCACAAGTTCTTTCGCTTCCTCACTGGTCACGAACATATCCGACGGATATTCCGAACTCTTATCAAAACGATCGTACATCGGACGTACAGAGGATGTGATATCATTCAGCACAATATGCGCCTTCTTGTTTAATGCCATCGCAATTCGATACATACCGATCGCGGAACCAAAGGAGTCTGTATCTCCGATCTTGTGTCCCATGATCAGCAGGCGATCCTTGGTCTCCAGAAGCTCTCGCATCGCATGCGCTTTTACACGCGCTTTTACTCGAGTCTGCTTTTCCAGCTGCTGACTCTTTCCGCCGAAATACTGGATCTTAGAACCATTCTTCACAACCGCCTGGTCGCCGCCGCGGCCAAGTGCCATGTCGATCGCTGTACGCGCATAATCATAGTTCTGCACGTAAGTATCACCATTCATACCGATACCGATACTCAGTGTAACTGCCATCTCGTTACCGATATTCACTGTCTTAACGTCCTCAAGAAGACCAAAACGCTCCTCTTCGAGACGCGCCATGTACTGCTGCTTGATAGCGAAGAAGTACTTATCCTTCTCCATCTTCTTTACAATACCGTTAATTCCGGAAATGTACTTATTGATCTTACGGTCAATGAGCGCAACCAGCAGAGAACGACGAACTTCCTCGACACTTTCCAGAGCCTCGTCGTAGTTATCCAGATAGATCAGACCTGCAACCATCTTCTGGTCTGTGAACGCCTGAATATAACCGTGAAGTTCTGTCTCATCATAAAGATAAACCGCCAGAAGCTGATCCTCTTTATTTCCTTCTTCCATATTTTCCAGAAGTTCTTCATCCGCACTGATGAGCACACGTTTCACGCTGACACGATAGATCGCATCACCATAACTGCTCTGCACTTCCATCGAATGTTCCAGCTTCTTCAGAGATTCCGGAGTGATCTCCTTGAACAATGCAGTCAGACTGCGCTTTCCGGATTTCTCATCCTTCAAAACCGCTTTCAGCGCACGGTTCATCCAAAGGAACTTTCCGTCTGTATCAGCGATTCCGTAAGGCAGTTCCATCGATGCCAGCAGCTGCTTCTGACTCCAGCTGTAATCTGCCGCATAAGAAACCAGACCATTCTGCAGTCTCTTATTTCCGGTCCAGAAGAGCCAGCCTGCGATCGCAATGTACGCAAGCGTAAACGGAACCATCACGCCTCCTGCATTCGGCTCAATAACAAGCACTGCAACGTTTGCCGCAAAGATCAGGATCGATAAGATCAATGGCCATTGCAAGTATGTCTGCAGCTGACTTTTTACCTTTCTTCTTTCTGCTTTCATATACTCTCCTATTCCTATGCCTGAATTTAGGCACAGCAAAAAAACGCCTGATTGAAACGACTTTGGACTAGTATATCATATTTGACCCTATTTGTAAATTTGTTAGTAGAAAACGGCCGGTCAGATACCCTGACCGACCGTGTAAAAACTAAACAATTTCCGCGATATCGTAGATCAACCGCTCGGAATCCTCCCATCCAAGGCACGGATCCGTGATCGATTTACCATAAATGTGCTCACCAATCTTCTGGCTTCCCTCTTCCAGATAACTCTCGATCATCATACCTTTTACAAAATCATGGATCTCTGCAGAATGCTTGCGGCTGTGCAAAACTTCTTTTGTAATGCGGATCTGCTCTTTGTAACGCTTGTTGGAGTTGGAATGGTTTGCATCCACAATACAAGCCGGATTAATAATATCCTGCTCCTGATAAAGCTTATAAAGCAGTTCCAGATCCTCATAATGATAATTCGGAAGACACTGTCCGTGCTTGCCAACCGCGCCGCGAAGGATCGTGTGTGTCAGAGGGTTGCCCGGAGTCTGTACTTCCCAGGTACGATAAATAAAATCATGTCCATGCTGCGCCGCATACACTGCATTGAGCATCACGCTTAACGCGCCGCTGGTCGGGTTCTTCATTCCGACCGGAACATCCACACCGCTGGAAACCAGGCGATGCTGCTGGTTCTCTACGGAGCGCGCTCCGACTGCAACATAGGACAGAAGGTCCGACAAATAACTGTAGTTTTCCGGATACAGCATCTCGTCGGCTGTGGACATTCCGTAATCCTTCAGCACACGCATATGCAGTTTACGGATCGCAAGAATGCCTTCGTACATATTCGGCTTCTTCTCCGGATCCGGCTGATGAAGCATGCCCTTGTATCCGCCTCCGGTCGTTCTCGGTTTGTTTGTATATACACGCGGGATCAGGATCAGCTTGTCCTTTACCTGCTCATTCACCCTTGCAAGACGCTCCATATAATCACAAACAGCGTCTTCACGGTCCGCAGAACATGGTCCGATGATCACTAAAAACTTATCGCTTTTTCCGGTAAAAACATCTGCAATTTCTTTATCTCTCTCTGCCTTCAGTTTCACAAACTCCGATGCCAATGGGAATTCGCCCTTGATCTGCTCCGGGGTCGGAAGAATGCTTTTGTATGTAAATGCCATGATGACCTCCCTGATCGTGATGATTCTACTATTATAATATAGTTTTTTTGCGACTTCAACATGTTATCAAACAAAAATGTCCCGCATATACTGCAACAGTTCCATGCATATAAGGGGGAAAACGTTTGCTTCTGCATAGTGTCTTTTACAAATATCTCTTCATTCTTCTCAGCACCCTGATCCTCACGACCGGCTGCGGTCACGGATACCAGAGGATTGACCAAAACCATACTCTCCATGAAACCGGAGAATCTTATGATTCCGTTTCCATGGAACAAATGTCCTTCGAAGAATTCTGCACGACCTTATTTCAAAAGGAACTCGCTGAAACAGATACACTGAACCTGCATTACACGCTGCTACATCCAAATGATTATGGAATCACTCCGGGTGAAGTCACACTTGGGACCATTTCCCTGGAAGACATGGTACAAAATCATACTCGAATAAAGGGACTAAGATCACAGCTGATCACATTTGACTATGAGAAGCTGACCGCTGATCAACAGCTTACTTACGATGCTCTGCTGGAAACGCTCAATACCACCCTCCTGTCAGAAGGGCTGGAGCTATATGACCAGCCTCTGGCTCCGACCATCGGAGTCCAGGCCCAGCTTCCGATCCTTTTGGCAGAGTACTCCTTTCATTCCGTTCAGGATATTGAAGACTATCTTTCTCTTCTCTGCCAGATGGATCACTATTACGGAGAACTGCTGGAATTTGAACAGCAAAAAACCGCAGCCGGACTCGGTCCCTCCGATGCAACCATCGATGCGATCATACAGCCATGCGAAAGCTATCTGATCAATCCGGACCATAATTTCCTGACAGAAACATTTGAAACACGAATTGCTGATTTAGAAGCAATCACTGGTCAGCCTCTGACTCTCGAACAGAAAAATAAACTTACCACCCGACACACAGCTGCCATCCGCAACCACTTTATACCGGCTTATCAAGCTCTCATCGACGGTCTCTCTGCACTCAAAGGACGCGGGATCAATGACGGCGGACTGGCCAATTTCAAACATGGAAAATCCTACTACGAATATCTCTTAAAATGCGGCCCCGGATTATCCTACACCGTTCCCGAACTGAAAATAGCCCTTCTCACCCGCATTCAAAAAGATCTGGATGCCGTGAATCGCCTTTACCAACAATACCCGGATCTCAACGATCGAATTGCGTCTGCCAGATTTTCACTGAGCGATCCGACTCAGATCCTTGAAGACCTGAAAACGCAGATGGCACCTGATTTTCCTGTCCTCACAGACTGCGCTTATGACATCAACTATGTTCCGAGCCACTTGGAAGACTGCTTAAGCCCGGCATTCTATCTGACTGCGCCTCT